>DAOLCX010000091.1:0-7647 GCA_035327685.1 Pirellulaceae bacterium
TGGGCTGACCCACATAAAAGCCGGATGAAGCGCGAGGCCCAGAAACGCCCCAGCCGCAACATACGATGCGCGGAATCGATCCAGTTTCAGTGACCGCCGCGGAGATTTGGTCAACACCACCGCCATCAAAATCGCCGGTACTGCGATGGCAGCCAACAAAATGGTCACAGTTTGAACGGAAAATCCCTGCCAATCAGCGGGGATATCCAGAGAGAAGCTCAAAAAGAACTTTGCTAACAGTATCACCACGAAACACAACATCGCTTGACCGATCGTCGGCGACCAGCCGCGTTCCTGCAACATGCGGCGAATCCAGAGTCCCACGCCAAACCGTTCGCTGGCGCGAAACAACACCGATTCACTGTTGAACTGCATGATCACCCAACGGATCGAACCCCATATGCATAGAAGCATCACCAGGCACACCGGTGCCGCATACGGCAAAACTTCGGCGTAACGGCCCTCGATCAACCCGCGCATCAACAACATCATGCCTGTCACCGGAATGAGGCTGGTCCCCAACTCCAGGTGGGCTGACGGAACCAGGGTCAACATCATCATGGGCATGGAAATCATGATCAGAGGGACCAGGTAGTACTGTCCTTCTTTGGAGCTGCGCGCGAAAGCGGCCGCGGCCAGTGACGCTGCACTCAAAAACAACGCAATCGGAGCGATCACCAACGGTATCCACAACCAGCACGACCAGGGGGGCAAGCCAAGTTGCCCCCAAGAGCCGACCGCCGCCCCCCCCATCCGATGAGTGACGAACAGCGCGGTGATCGTCAGGCTCGCTAGATTCAGCAACGCGGTGGCCGAACTGAATGTTGTGACGGTCAACAATTTGCCCCAAGCGATCTCGGCACGGTTGGCCGGACTACTGAGGATGGTTTCAAACGTTCCCCGCTCCTTTTCACCGGCACACACATCCACCGCGGGATAAAACGCACCGGTCAAACACCACAACACCAGAATCATCGGCAGGATCTTGGACCAAATCGCGGCCCGTTGCGTATGTGCCGCGGCCAACTCTTGCGTATGAATCGGCAGTATCTGCCAGGTTTGCCGGGCGACTTGCTGCTGCAACAGATTGTCTTCAATGACGGCCCCTTTCCATCGGCGCAAAATTGAGTCGATACGACGGGCGGCAACCACAGAGGCGTCATTGGCAGAGTTGACCAATACGTAGATGGTCAACGCACGTTCGGCATCGGGTGCCGTTGCGTCGGGTTGCCAAAAAAAGACAGCCGCTTGCGCCTGGTGTTGGACCATTGCCTGCCGAGCCCTTTCGATGGCATCGCCGGAAAGCGTAGGTGAAGCTGCCGACACGTCATCGCTAAGGTCCAGCCATGGAGGCAGGTCCGGCTCAACAACGACCTGCATCGAGTTGGATTCGACTTGTGTTGCCCAGCGAGGATGCAGCTTGTCGCCATCCATCAATGGAACATGATCCGCGACATGTTTGACACCTGCCACCCACACGGTTGAGGGGCGCTCGCGGAAAAACTGCGTGATTTGAATCAGCGAGATACCGAGCAGCGGATAGAGCAACAAAGGTAACACGACGACGGTGAACAGCGTTCGCCGATCCCGCAATTGGTCGATCATTTCCCGACGCCACAACAAGTGGATATTGGTCCAATTCATGCTGGACCTCCCACCGATTCAGCGAATCGCCGATTGTCTTCCGTCAAGACATCATAGAACACATCGTCCAAATGGGAGTGGCCGTAGTGGGCTGTCAATTCCTCCGCTGCCCCACATGCCAAGATGCGTCCGTGGTTGATAATGGCGACGTGATCGCATAACCGGCGGACTTCGGTCATAATATGAGACGAAAACAAAATGCATTTGCCTTGGTCGCGAAGTTGTTCAATCGTTTTAAGTACTTCGCGGGCCACCAAAATGTCTAAACCAGAAGTCGCTTCATCGAAGATCAGCACCGGTGGGTCGTGGATCAAGGCGCGGGCAATCGACACCTTCTGTTTCATGCCCGTGGACATTTTGCTACCCAACGTATTTCGCAAGTCGTTCATCTGGAAGCGATCGAACAGAAATGCCATCCTGTCTTCCAATCGAACAGGGTCCATACCGTGTAACCGACCGAACAAGTGGACCATTTCCCAAGCCGTCAACCGGTCGTAGATGGCCGTATTGAGCGAAACAAAACCAAGGCAACGGCGGACTTGATCCGGTTGCTGGGCCACGTCAAAACCATTGATTTGAGCGATACCTGACGTTGGTTCCAGCACCGTCGCCAGAATTCGCAAGGCGGTGGTCTTGCCCGCTCCATTGGGACCAACCAATCCCATGATTTGGCCAGGCATACAGTCAAAGCTCACGCCGTCCAGGGCCACAAACCGCCCGTCAGACAAATCGTGATAGAACTTTGTCAGGTTGCGGACGTGGATCATGACTGGTTACCTCTATTCGAACAAACCCTAGCTTATTGGCGCGCTTAGTGGTTCCCGAAAACCGGAGCAAGCGGACTCCCGTGCTTGTTCGTGTGAAAATTAGATGGCAGGAAATCTGAGCTAGACGCAACGACGCCAACCAATGGTTACAATCCCTGCAATCGTTGTGATCGATCGGCCATGGTAGGCCCGAATACTCCATGTACCTTGGCAGAGTCGCGTTTCCCTTGCGACCGTCATTTCAGTAGTACGGACGTTGGATTCTGCCGATGATTGGCCAAAGCTAAAACAACGTAACCGTTCTCGGCCCGATCGAGGTTTTGCGACAGACTTCGAAAACGCCGTAGCGCGATAGCCCCGGTTCAGGCGTTCAGATTCGCGAAAACCGGGCCTAACGCCCTGCGGCTGATCAGGGTGGGAACAGTCACGAAACAACCATCATGCGTCGAGGAACTGGAATGACCACCAATCAACCGTTGGACTTTGGAATTGCACCAACTTTTGCTGTACCCGCACCGTTGGCAGCGTCAGATGACCGTGATCTAAATGATGGAGAACTGTTCGTTCCTCGACAACCCAAGTCACTCGTTGAAGTGGGGTTAGAACCCAAGGATCTCTTTCCCCTGATTCTGCGTTTTCTGTACTTTCACGGCCCCCATTCGGGCGCTGCGATTGCGCGGCAAATGAAGATGCCTGTCTCAATTGTGGAACCTGTGGTCGTGTTGTTAAAACAGGAGCAATGGATCGGGCACAAAGGCGCGGCGCCTGGAAGCGATTACGTTTATGAGTTGACTCCCAAAGGAGCCGAACAGGCTCGAATGGCCATCAAGCGCGGCACGTACTGCGGTGCTGCGCCGGTGTCCATTGAGCAATACGAGCAGGCCATGTTGCGACAGTCGGTGCGCAAATTGACGCCTCCGTTGCGCCGCATCCTGGCAGCCTACCAGGATATGATTCTGTCCAAGACCGTGGCTGCCCAACTGGCTCAAGCAGTAACTTCAGGCCGATCGTTGTTGCTCTATGGGCCATCGGGGAATGGCAAATCCTCGATCGCAAGTCGGTTGATCCATGCCTGGAGTTCGGAAATCTGGATTCCGCGCGCGTTGTTTGTAGGTGGCGAAGTGCTGCGCCTGTTCGACTCGGCCGTGCATCGCGAGATGCCTGTTCCGCGCAGTGCAGGATATATGCATGAGGACACCATCGATCAGCGCTGGGTGCGGATTGCCAGGCCCGCGATTGTCGTCGGCGGCGAATTGTGTTTGGAACATTTGGAACCGACTTTGAACCCTGTTTCGCAGATCATCGAATCACCCTTGCATTTGAAAAGCAACGGCGGTTGTTTAGTCATCGACGATTTCGGGCGGCAGCGAATTCACTTCAGCGATTTGTTGAATCGGTGGATTATTCCAATGGATCGCGGGTTTGATTTCGTCAATCTGCCATCCGGTCGGCAAATACGTATTCCTTTCGACCAATTGCTAGTTTTCGCCACCAATCTTAAACCGAAAGACATTGCGGACGATGCGTTTTTCCGCCGCATCCCTTACAAGATTGAGTTGATGGGCCCCAACGAAGAGCAGTTTCGCAAATTATTCGAGCGTTTGGCGCAACAATCCCATGTCGAGGTGCAGGCCGGCGCCTTGGACTATTTGCTGGAGAAACACTTTGAACGTTCCGGCCGCGTCCTCTGCTTTTCTTTCGCAGGTGACTTGCTCCAACAAGCGATTGACTTTTGCAAAATGCACAATGTACCGGCCCGGTTCAACCGCGAGATCGCCGATCTATCCGTACTTAACTATTTCGCCGATCGCTGATAGTTTGGGAGCAGTAACTGTTCACGACATCCGCCGCAAAAACGTGATGGTTGGTGCAACTGTACTCATTGGCGCCAACTCCTGGATGGGTTTCAGATGTCGGAAGATGAACCATGGAGGACAATTGCTCTACCATGTCGAGGGCGTCAAGTACGCGCGTTCCCCTATTGAACGCGCGCTGGCGGCGCGCAATACTTAGCAATTCAGGACCGGATGAGTAGTTGGAGTCTGGTGTGTTGATTAGCGCGCGGGGCCGGCAAGCGGTTCCCACTGAGATGGGCCGCCGTCCTTGTGCCAGGCGGTGAATCTGAGTGCGGGCTTTCCGCTTGTCGGCTCCGCGCGCTACGTAGCCGATTGGGTTGATGCCTTAGTGGACGAGGCGCGGAAAGTTCCACGACGGCAGGTTGACTCAAAACCATCGACCGCCGCGTGTATTCCAGTGAATAAGATGGCGAACGACTTCACCGAACACGAACTAGAAGCCTATCTGGAGGAAACTCTCGATCCGGCTCGAGCCGCACAATTGGAACGAGCGGCTGCCGCCGATCCACGCCTTATTCAGCGGCTGTCGTATATCAATAGCCGACGAAACGCCGGTGTTCATACGTTGGGCGAAATCTGGCGACGGAACCAGATCGCTGTTCCCAGCCGCGAAGCTGTCTCCGACTGGCTGGATGGGCGTTTGAACCGGGAGGAAGCGGAATATCTACAGTTTCGCTTGGATATCCTCAAATGCCGTTATACGCAGGCCTTGGTTGATGACGTCCGGCAAGAGCGCGAAACCGCTCAGGTACCTGGGCGACGATCTCGCCATAATAAACTGTTCCAAAAAGGGGCCGAGTGGGTTTCTCGCCGAAAATCAAAATAACAGGCTCAAGTGGTTCAACTGCAGTCGCAATTGAAACCGGTTGGCTACTTCGCGAGCAAGTTCCAAGTAAGGTAATGTGAATTCGTCTGTTTGGCGGCGATACCAGCCTTGGCCACTGAGCTCGATCAGCTCATCGACAAAACCCACAGCGTCTCGAATGTCCAATGCGTCATTGGCTGCAATCAGTCGAGCACATGACAATAATACTTCACGCACATTCAACGAGTGCTCGATGGCCAGCAACGTTACGGCTTCCTGGCAGCGTTCCCACCGCGCCGATGCAATACTAATTCGCACTGCTCGGATCAACGAATCGGTCCGCTCTTCGGCGGACATCGATTTCCTCGCGATTTCCAACAATTGCTCGTATTCACCGCGACCGCCACGCGGCGCGCCGGAAGCGGGGCTCTGCAGAACTCCGATCAACAACTCCGTAAATGTAGGTTGATCTGGAGCGGTTGCCTCTTGATCTCGGGACTCCGAACGACTGAAAAACTCCAACAACCTTAACAGATGTCCAACCTCCAAGCCGTCGGCCCGGCATTGCTCCAACCAACTTTGCACTTCACCGGAAGGTATTTCCGTCCAGTCCTCCTGGGCGATGATCCAAGCGGCAGTCGCTTTGCGCCATGTCGGCACATCGCGGATGCCCACGGTTTCAAGCAACGCTAACACTAACGAAGGAGGTAAACGGTCCCAGCGCGCAATGAGCGTGTTTCCACGCCAACGAAACAACAGATGATTAGGTTCGACGCCAACCACCGACGCGGTATCTTCAAACAACGTGAACTCCCGCGCGGCACGAAGTTGACCTGCATGGTGCTCAACCTCCTGCCAAAACATGTCAACATCTAACGCCAAGGCTTTCCAGTCACTCAACAACCTTCGATAGTCAGAATCCGGACCACCTAAATCGGCGTCTTCCAACACATCCACCGCGCGCTGGGCACCGGCCATGTCCAGCGCTGAAAGACGCGCGCGGCACAGATCGATTCGAAATCTTGTGTCATAAGCCGCGTGAGGGGCTGATCGAGTATCCGCTGCCACCGTGTCGTCGATGTCGGCGTCATCGCCAGGCAACTTTTCTTCACCGGCAACGACCTCGGTTTCGTTTGGCGCCCCCATGTCCTGTGGTGTACTTAATGGCGATACGTCGTCGCTCGAAGCTTCCGTGTTAATGTCGTTGGCCGCCGCCACAGGAGTTGGTGGTACCTCAACGGGTCTATCCAGTTTCTCGTCACCGTTATTTGAACTCTTGGCTTGTCGGCCGGAATCAGCCGGGTTGGTTGACAACACAATGATTCCGATCGGGATGCTGGGCCCGATGACGAAAATAGCAATGATGGCTATCCAAATCCAACGCCCGGACGCCTGCGAGCGGCGTCGCGGGGCGCGAATCTGAATTGGAATCGCCGGTGCATCACCTGCCGAGAATCTGGCACTAGCCGTTGTTGCGGACTCTTCTGCTATCTCATCAAATGTCAATGTCGCATCATATTGCTTGCGCAAATCTGGATTGGATAAGACTACCAAAGCTGTTTTGATCTGTTGTGCGATCTGTTTGCGCCGTTCGACTGGCCCCGGTTCGTTCGTTTGTTTCAGGCGTTCGAGAGCTCGCTGAGCCGCCGCGCGAAGTTCGTCCGGCGTGAATGTGCCTGGATCGACGCTCAACAGTTCATAATGGTTGGGCGACACATGATTGATGCCAAGCCAGCGCTCGAAATAGTTTACTTTATCAGTCATCGTCGATCTGTAGCAAAGGAACCAGAGATTCGCATAACTCGGTTGTCCCCGTGGCCACCACTTGCGGATCTCGCCAGTTCACGGGCCCTCCTGTGAGATGTTGGCAACAAGCTCCCGCGCATTGCGCAATGAGCACCCCTGCCGCCACGTCCCAAATTTTCAAGGTCGATGCTCAATAGCCGTCGAGCCTTCCACAAGCAACGTAACAGAAATTCAGGGCTGCTGATCCCAAACGACGGGTGGTGGCCCGTAATACTACCCGATTGAAACGTTTTAGTTCGGGGGTTTCTGGGGTGACGGTGGAAGGGAAGCTAGACACAAGTAAAGACCGGCCCAGGTCCCGGCAATCGCGGGGTTGGATCGCCCGACCATTCAATTCGGCGCCCCGACCGGTGGCCGCCGTGAACATCTCGTCCAACCAGGGGTCATAAACGACGCCAACCAATGGCTTGCCGTCGCGAAACAAGGCAATCGAAACGCTAAATCCTGGAAGGTTATGGCTGTAATTGGTGGTTCCGTCGAGCGGATCAACTATCCAACAATCCCGGCAAGTCCAGTCAACGTGTGTCCCCTGTTCCTCGCCCAACATCAAATGGTCCGGAAAAACGTCGGATAATCGCTGAAAAATCAGCTCTTGAGACTGAACATCGATTTGCGTGACCAGATCGCGGGGGGCTTTTTCGCTGACGATGGCCTGACCTAGCGAGTCCATGAGGACCTGCCCTGCCGAACGAGCCGTTGCCGATGCGACTTCCAGATAAACGGCCAAATCCCCCGATTCCCCTGCCGGGTCATGTTCACTTGCGGGCAA
>DAOLCX010000092.1:0-7622 GCA_035327685.1 Pirellulaceae bacterium
GTATTTGGGTCGGGAGTTTCGGCGGGGCGCCATGGCGCAAACAGTTGCGGATGTTCCAAGGGACCGCGTCGCGGCAAAAGGAGGCGGATCCGTCTGGCGTGAAGGCTTCGTCAGAGACCGCCACCAACCGTCGACGCGGAACGGTCGGTCGAGCGAGTACCAACGGATATCTGGTGCAGCTGATTCTCAGTTTACGTGGGCGCGGCGATCCGCCGCGGGAATGGTGATGAGAGAACGGTCGCTCATGGCGATACGAGCAACCGACGGCGCTGGTCGTTCCGCCGACAGCCGCGTTGTCCCGGCAGGTCTCCTTTGGCGTGGTCGGCTGGGATCAACGCCGAATCGCTGAGGGACGGTGGCTGTGCAGCATTATCGCGGAGCTGCGGCCAGTTGGCGGAGGCGCATGGTGCTGGATCGGGCAATGTCTCCCAGGCCTTGAGCTTCGGCCAATCTCAATGACCGTTGAAAGAACTTTGTGGCCTGATCCGGTTGATGTTGCTGATATGCCACTTCGCCCAAACTGAACAAAATCATGGCGTTGTCGGGAGCGAGCGCCGCAGCCCGTTCGAACACGGGTTGAGCTTCGGTAAGTTTCCCTTGTGCCAACAAAATCGATCCCCAATTGGCGTAGGCATCGACATAGTCCGGCGCAATCGAAACAACTTTCTGCAATAAGGCGAGTGCTTCATCGGTTTTTTGCTGGCGGTAATAGTTCAGAGCTAAGCTGACATACGATGCCAAGGAATAACTGTCGGCGTCAATCGCTTTGCGGAAATACTCCGCAGCCCGCGCCACATCGTGTTGGGCATCAAAAATGTTCCCCAGATTGTGGAGGGCCGTCGCTTGCTGAGGATCGATACGTACAGCCTTCAGGAAATGCCGTTCAGCAGCGGGCAGGTTGCGCTCGGCCAAGGCGATGTTTCCCAGCAAAGTGTGGGCTTCGGCATGGCTGGGATCGATGTGCAGTATGTCTTCGGATAGTTTGCGAGCTTGAGCCAGCCTGTCGCGTTGCAGCAGAATCTTGGCTGCTTGTAATCGCAGGTGAATCGACTCCGGCTTGGCTTTGATGCCGGCTTCAAATTCCTGCATGACTTCCTGGGAAAGGTCATGCGGGTTTAGCTGCGACAATTTTAGGGCGACCAAATTGTGTACCCAAGCCTCGTTCTCGAGCATGGCGTCCACGATTGCTTCGTGTTCGACCACCCGTCCTGGAATGGGCGCAGCTTGCAAAAAACGCTGTACCACGTCACCGCCCTGCGCGGAAGCATCATCCATCAGTGTTTGCACAGAAACCGGACCCGTATAGATCGCCAACAAACGGCCTTGGCCATCCAGCAGAAAGCTCGAAGGAATCTGTGGATCGCGGGAAAAGGCCAACAGCGTATCGCGAATGCCATACAGCACTTCCAGCAACTGGGGAGTCGCTCGACCGACAAAGAACGGCATGTTCAATCGTTCGGCCGCCAGGCGGACATCGACCAGTGACGTCCCCTCGCTTTTCATACCATCCACCGAAATCGCCAGGATTTCGATCCCCGCCGCTTTCAGCTCTTCCTGGTGGTCGATCAGCTCCTTGATTTCGGCCATACACGGAGCGCACCACGTGGCCCACAGCAAGATGACTCGCGCCTGGCCGCCGCGCACCGGCAAAGCTCGGATGGAGCCGTCCAGTTGCTCGACAGAGACTGAGGGAACGTGGACCGGAGTCACCAGCCGAATACGCCCTTCGCTGGGAGTCTTGGCGACCATCTGTTCGCCCTGCGCAATCGCAAGTTCTTGGGATCGACGTGGCAGCAAATGGGCTCGGCCTGTTCCCTGTACAAGTTCACAATGGCGGTCGTGTTCGGCACCGGAGAAAACCTCTTCCTCTCCCCCGGGCCATTGCACGATCACCTGCGCTATCTGCCCATCGGTACCGAGACCGAAATGCAGCCACTTGCTCGACTGACCGAGGTACCCTTCGCCGGCGCGAAGCGTCTGAACCAATCGGTGTTGGGTCCCCTGCTCTTCCAGATTCTGTTTGAGAACCACTTCGACTCGGGCTCCAATACCATCCCGGTTGGTGCTCGAGCCGTTTCCTTGCAACCGCACGGCGAGAAACCGATTCTCTGACCGGCAGTTGTTGCGCATGAAGCGGACTTGCGGTGCGGTGCGGTTGGTCACCCACAGGTCCACATCACCGTCCAGATCCCAATCCACCGCCGCGATGGCCCGCGCGTCGTCGGGATAGTCAAATCCGCTGGCGGCAGAGATACAGGCAAAACGTCCCCTGGCTTCTTTTCGATCACCCAAATTCAAGTAAACACAGTTTCTTTCCTGGCCGCTGAACGATGCGCCTTGTCGCAACATCTCGGCCAACTGACTCATCGCCCGTGCATGCTCGCGGCGAGCGTCCGGCGAACGTTGGTGCGTTTGATGATCTGGCGTTTGCGGCAAGACTTGCCGCCAAAAGAAACTTCACAAATCGTGGTCGAACGCGTTGGTCACAAAGCCATTGGCGATACAGATGTCAGGCCAGCCGTCATTATTCACATCCATAAAATTGGAGGCAAACGCCCAACGCCCCATCGCCACGTTGGCAATATCGGTGTGATCGGTAAACATCCCGTCCCCCCGATTCCGAAATAACACATTCCCTTTGGCAAAATGTTGCAACAATGAGCGCAAAGATTCGGAAGAGTCGGGCCGGAATTGAGGTTGAAAGGTAATCCGGTTTCCGGCCGATGACCACATGTTGGCGACATACAGGTCCATCCAGCCATCCCGATCGAAATCAGCCCAACTCACCGACATCCCTGTGTTGTGATTGAGAGCGCCGATTTCTTCAGCCACATTGACAAACTGGCGCCGACCGTCCTCCATTAAATCATTGCGATAAAAACAACTCCGCCCATAGTCGTTGGCGACGTACAAATCGAGATCGCCATCGTTGTCAAAGTCTTCCCAAGCAGCGGCAAACGAATAGCGGCGGTTATCGACATCCAGGCCGACTTCGACTGTCACATCACGGAACAGCCATATGCCATCGCTCTCGATCTGATTGCGGAACAACTGATTCGGCGCACCCGTGTTCGCATCGTGGTAGACAAACGTACTGGACCCACTGGGAAGTCCAGTCTCTGTGACTCCATCGCGCCAAGGCTCCGGTTCATAGCAGCAAATGTACAAATCGATACGGCCATCCAAGTCGTAATCCGCCGCCACGATAGCTTGAGTATCGTTGGCAGTATCCAATACCGTGCAAATGGTAAACTTCCCTGTCCCATCGTTTTCGGCAATCACCACACCGCCATCCATGCCGACCACCAGATCCTGGTCGCCGTCATTGTCCAGGTCTAAAAACAAAGCTGCTCGGGAACTGTGCAACCAATCGACACCGGCCTCCTTGGAAACATCCAACAACGTTCCATCCGGTTGCTGGACCAACAGCAGATTCGGCAATCCGGCCCGTTGGCATATGTACACATCGTCCAACCCGTCTCCGTTCACGTCGCCGATCGCGATACCGATTTCAGCCCGCTCGTGCAAAAATCGCTTGTTGTGAATTCGATCCGCCCAATAATCGTTGCCGCGCAGCAATTGCGATGCATAAGACTCGTTCCGCTCCAACACCGAGCGAGTGCAATCGGCAAACAACGGCCCGCCGCTCAAAGTCCGTACCGATTCAAACTCTTCGATCTGAATCGACATCAACCGCGGGCTTTGTTTGTCAACTGCGGGTTGCCAACGATTCCTCCACGTGGCATTATGTTCCAACACGCCCGAATCGGTGCGGCCCGATATAGAAAAATAGGCGACGGTCATGACGCTGTCCCGCGCCGGTTCCACCCGAAACACCTTAAATTTGTACCGCACATCGCGAGCCCCCTCAAAATTCGCGGCGAGGCTTCGAAGTGCTGTGGCGAACCCGTCTAATCCTTGGTATTTCTGACCGGCAGACTCCGCTTGGACGAGGTCCATGCTCGACATCCGCTCAATCACAAAATTGCTGTCCTGAAAAACTTCGACAAGTTGATCTGGAATCAAGGGGTCACCAACAAAACTCTCCACTGCCAAGGTCGCCAATCGGTCTTCCGCGATCTGGTCTGGGCTGAGGAGCAACTTGCCAAGTTGACTTAGCTGTTTGCCGGCCTCCAGATTAAACGCCTCGGTGTCCCAACCGTCCGCGAGTGGGTTATCCGTTTGGATGGCCCCCGTTTTTAGGCCGGTGGTCCCGTCGGCAATACTGGTAATGGCGATGTTGGGGCGTTGGATATCTCCGAGTTGACTGCTTGATCGCGTGTCTGTATTGGCTGTCGATGTATTCTGTGAATTCGATGACTGGACCTGCCCCTGGTCATTCTCGGTGACTTGCGATCGGTAAACCCAAACTGCAACTCCCACCACGACAGCCACAACACCAACCGCAATAAAGCGCCGGCGTTGTGTACGGCCCGATGTATCGCGCGATGTTTTTTCTTTTGCCGAGTGGAGCTGAGATTGCTCCTTCCGGCCCTGTTGTTTGCGCCGCGACATGGCTTACAGAATCAAAGGTCCCCGCCTCCAATTTCTCTATGCACATTCTTTGACCTGCTGGTCAAAATCAATGATACCCCCTCCCAAAAAACGTGTAAAGCAAACATCGCACGCCTTGGTCGCAGAATAGAGGATTGAATGTGTCGGAATCAGAGGCGATAATCGACATGTCCGGGGCGAGGCGCCATGCAAATGGGCCGTTTGCGACAGGCCCTCGCAATGATTGATTAAATTATCGGCGACCAGTTTTCATGCGACGATTAACGGTTTTGTCGGCATTTCCTCTATTGGGAATAATCGTTGCGGCCTGCGTTGGATCGATCGTCGCGAATACCGCGCTGCCTGATCGGTGTTCAGATCACTACTTCTCATCGGCCGCTCATCTCTCCGATGGTCCGGCGATTTATCGCCAATTGTGTGCCGCCTGTCATGGAGATCGAGGACAAGGTACGCGAGATTACCCTGAGCCTTTGCGTGGAAGTTGGAGTCTGGAGGAACTGACCGAATATATTGCACACTCCATGCCGGAAGATGACCCGGATTTATGTGTCGGCGAGGAAGCCGGGCAAGTTGCCAGGTTCATGCACGAGACATTTTATTTTGTTGGCGGCGATCGTGAATTGGAACTACCCGCCATCGCGTTTTCCAGATTGACAGTCCGTCAGTTTCGCGAAAGCGTGGCGGATCTATTGGGAAACTTTTCGGACTTTCCTGCGCCTTCTGCCGCGCGTGGGTTGAAAGCACACTACTACGCGGCACGGAACAGGACCGAAGACCGGAAACTGGCCGAACAACTCGATGCGGCGATCGACTATCAAAATGGCGTGCCGCACTTCGACCCCAGCGGTCAGTATGCTCATCTTCCGCCCAAGGAGAAACCCGATGAAAACCGAATGAACGAGGGGTTTTCGGTGTACTGGTCCGGTTCGTTATTAACTCCCGATACGGGATCCTACAGGATCATCGTCGAATCCAAGAACGGATTTCAGCTTCGACTTAATGGCTCGGATCCCCCATTGATCGACCGCAAAGTTCGTTCGGATGACGTCGAGGAGCATGCAGCTCAGATTTATTTGTTGGCTGGCAGGGCATATCCAATACGGATTGATTTCTTCTCCTATCCTGACCCACCGGCCCGAATTCGGCTGATGTGGGAACCGCCGCACGGCGTCGTCGAAGTGATTCCTTCAATGTATTTGGTCCCCGAAGTGTTTCCGGAGTCGATGGCAGTTTCGATTACGTTCCCTGCAGATGATGCGAGTTTTGGGTTTGAACGGGGAATTTCGGTCTCGCGTGAATGGGATGAAGCGACCACATCGGCCGCGCTGGAAACGGCCGACTGGGTGGCCGACCGCTTATCGCGACTCGTTGGCGCACGGCAAGACGCGGACGATCGCGAGCAGCGCATGAGACGATTTTGCCAACAGATCGTCGAAATGGCATTCGGGCGTCCACTGGACGAGAACGAGCGACAATTCTTTGTCGATCAACACTTCGACAACGACTGGACTGAGGCTGATCAGGTCAAACGGGTCGTGATTCTGACCCTCAAGTCGCCCCGGTTTTTATACCCTGAACTCGAATCGCGAGACACGTCCTTTAGAAACGCGCGCCGCCTGGCGCTGGTATTGTGGGACTCACTCCCTGATCGGCAACTGTATGCATTGGCGCGAAGCGGGGAACTTGCCCAATCAGGGATCGTGCGCGAGCAAATCGCCCGAATGGTCGAAGACCCGCGGTCACGCGCTAAATTGAAAACGTTTTTTGCCCATTGGTTGAAGTTCGAAACGGCAGCGGAAACGGTCAAGGATCCCGATCGATTTCCTGGTTTTGATCGACGATTAGTGGTGGACTTGCGCCGCAGTTTAGAGTTGCAACTGGAACAGATCGCCTGGAGCGGAAGGTCCGATCTGCGCGAGCTGTTCTTGTCGGACACCCAATTTGTTAATCGCCGGATTGCGGAGTTCTATGAGTTCGGGCTCGATAACATTCAAGCATTCGAAAACGAACACGATTTTGTATCAGTTTCACTTGACGTATCAGAGCGCGCCGGAGTGATCATGCATCCATACGTGATGTCGGGATTGGCTTATTACCGGGAAAGCTCGCCGATCCATCGAGGCGTGTTCGTGGCGCGCCAGATGTTGGGCCGACCTTTGCGACCTCCCATGGAGAACTTCGAGCCTTTGTCGGAAGATTTTGATCCCAGCATGACCAATCGGCAACGTGTGGAATATCAAACCCAGGATGCCGCTTGCTTGAGCTGTCATCGCATGATCAACCCATTGGGATTCAGCTTGGAAAACTTTGATTCGGTGGGGCGGTATCGCACGACAGAAAAAGGGCAATTGATCGATGCGTCAGCAGTGTATGAGCCGCCAAACGCTGGGGCGGTGGTCTTGAACGGCGGCAAGGATTTGGCGGCATTCATCGCGGCCGATGCAGATGCCCATCGGCATTTTGTTCGCCAATTATTCCGGCATTACGTGCGGCAGCCGGTGGAAGCTTATGGGGCCGAGGCCCTGGAGTCGCTCTATCAGCGGTTCGAGGCCAGCGACTATAGTATTCGACAACTGCTGACCGACATTGCGGAGTGGGTCGTGACTTTTGACGGGTGATTAGTCCGGAGTTTAAACTGAGATCAGATCAGGCCAGGAAGCCTGACGTACCAATGAGGTGAGCCATGATGAGACCCATTCTTAGGCGCGATTTCTTGCGAACCAGTGCGGGAGCGATGTTAGCTATCCCAGGTTGGCGCGGTCTCCCTTGGACGATGCCCTCGGACACGCAGGCCATGGGCGTCAAAAAACGGCTGGTCATCATGTTCACGCCCAACGGCATGGTTCGCGATGGCTTCTGGCCGACAACGGAAGGCCCCGAATTCGAGATGGACTCCGTTTTGAAGCCGTTGGAGCCTTTGCGCGAAAAAACTTTGGTAGTCAAGGGAATTTGCAATAAAATCCGCGGTGACGGCGACAACCATATGCGCGGGATGAGTTGTTTGCTAACGGGTAATGAGTTGTTTCCTGGCAACATCCAGGGAGGAAGTGATACACCGGCGGGTTGGGCCAAAGGGATTTCCATCGACCAGGAAATCATGAACTTCT
>DAOLCX010000093.1:0-7621 GCA_035327685.1 Pirellulaceae bacterium
TGCGGTGAAATTAGTTCGACGCGAGGCCAGCGGTGATCAGGAGACCTTGAAGCTGCGGGAGTACGGTCCCGGATACCGGCTGTTTCATGTCTTCGGGTTGATACCTTCCTTTTCTCAAGGGCGGGCTTTGATGGATGCGACGACGGAGGAGCTGGAGAACGCCGTGGCGATGGAGATCGCTGCCAAGTCGCTGATCATTGCCTGCCAGTTGATGATTGTGCTGGGGTTGGTGTCGATCGGCGCGAATTTATTTCGCAATGTTCGAGCTGGGTTGGGGATGGCAGTGATCTATTTGATGACTCCTTATACGATATTCTTTTCAGCAGAGGCGATGCAGTTGTTGCCGGCGGCTTTAATGGTCTGGGCGGTGGCGTTATATCAGCGCCCTTTGGCGTCTGGAGTGTTGTTGGGCTTGGCTGCTGGTGTGGCGTATTATCCGATCTTTCTCTTGCCCCTGTGGATCAGTTTTTATTGGGAAAAGGGTGTCCGCCGCTGTGTTTTGGGGGTCGTAGTCGCACTCGTATTCTCGATTGCCAGTCTATTGTTCACTTCACCTGACGCGACGGCATTTTGGATTCAGTTCCGCGGGATGTTTGCGGTATGGCTTCCGGTGATGGAGGGTTTGGGGGGCCTATGGCAGTTGGGCTGGGATGCCAACTACCGGTTGCCGATCATGGTGGGTTTTTTCGTGTTGTGCATTTCATTTGTGTTTTGGCCCCTCAAGAAAGATCTGAGCACGTTGATTGCTTACACGGCGGCGATGATGGTGGCGGTCCAGTTTTGGCATGGATGGGGGCTGGGAGGCGGGCTGTACATGGCTTGGTATTTGCCCTTGGCATTGGCAGCGTTTTTCCGTCCGGCGCTCAGTGAGCATCTGGCCACGACGCAGGTTCGCGATCCGATTACGGCTCGCCGAAAGCGACGCGTCGAATCCGGCCCCACAGAATCAGAATAGAATAGATTAGACATGACTTTCCAAATCGTCGCTCCCTTTCAGCCCGCAGGCGATCAGCCACAGGCCATCGAGGCTTTGGTACGCGGCTTGCGTACTGGCAAATCACATCAAATCTTGTTGGGCGTGACGGGGTCTGGCAAGACGTTTACGATGGCCAATGTGATCCAGCAGATGCAAGTTCCCGCCATGGTGTTATCGCATAACAAGACGCTTGCCGCGCAGCTTTATTCAGAATTCCGCGAGTTCTTCCCGAACAACGCGGTACATTACTTTGTGAGTTATTATGACTACTATCAGCCTGAAGCCTACATCCCACAGCGCGATATTTACATTGAAAAGGACGCGTCGATCAACGAAGAAATCGACCGGTTGAGACTGGCTACCACCAGTTCGCTGGTCAGCCGCCGGGACGTGATCGTTGTGGCCAGTGTTTCCAGCATTTATGGGTTAGGTTCCCCGGACGATTACCGCCGGATGATGGTGGCTCTTCATCGGGGAGAGACTCTCGACCGCGACGATGTGTTGGCTCGGTTGGTTGATATTCAGTATCAGCGCAACGACACCGCGTTTGAGCGCGGCACGTTTCGGGTGCGCGGCGATACCGTTGAAATCTGGCCATCCTATGAAGAGTACGGATTTCGCGTCGAGTTTTGGGGTGATGAGATAGAACAACTGTCGATCATTCATCCGGTCAGCGGCGAATCGCTCAGCGTCCACGATCGCTTGTTCGTGTACCCGGCCAAACATTTCGTCACGCCGGAGTCCCGCATCCAGGCAGCGCTGGCATCCATCAAACAGGAACTGGCCGAACGGTTGGACGTCTTGCGGCAGCAAGGAAAACTGCTGGAGGCACAGCGACTCAGCGCGCGAACGCGATTCGATCTGGAGATGCTGGAACAAGTGGGCCATTGTCCGGGCATCGAAAATTACAGCCGACTACTTAGCGGCAAACAGCCCGGCGAGCCCCCCGATACGCTGTACAGCTTCTTTGAGGACGATTTCCTGTTGTTTGTCGATGAATCTCACGTCGCGGTTCCACAACTGCGGGCGATGTATAACGGTGATCGCAGCCGCAAAACGACTTTGGTGGAACACGGTTTTCGGTTGCCATCCGCTTTAGACAACCGCCCGATGAAGTTTGAGGAATGGGAAGCCAAAGTCCGCCGCGTCGTGTTCGTGTCGGCGACGCCCAGCGAATATGAATTGGAAAAAACCAAAGGCGAAGTGGTCGAGCAATTGGTGCGGCCCACGGGTTTGCTCGATCCGGAGATTGAAGTCGTCACGGCTGGAGGCCAGGTCCAACATCTGCTGGAACAGATCAAGCAGCGGCGCGCTGTTGGCGAACGTGTGTTGGTCACAGCACTCACCAAACGGCTGGCCGAAGACCTGGCGGAATACCTTACGGAACAGGGGGTCGCCTGCAAATGGCTGCACAGCGAACTCGATGCCTTTGAGCGTGTGGAGTTGCTGCGCGATCTGCGGCTGGGTCGCTTTGAAGCGCTGGTCGGTGTGAATCTGTTGCGCGAAGGCTTGGACTTGCCGGAGGTTTCTCTGGTGGCCATTCTGGACGCCGACAAGGAAGGGTTTTTGCGCAGCGAAACCAGCTTGATCCAGACGATTGGTCGTTCTGCCAGAAATGTCAACGCGAAAGTCATCCTCTACGCCGACAAGATTACCGATGCCATGAGAAATGCCATGGCGGAAACCGCCCGCCGGCGGAAACTGCAGGTCGAATACAACGCCCTGCACGGCATCACGCCACAGACCATCAAAAAACACATCGCCGCCAGTATCGAGTCTCAATTGGAGGCCCACCGCCGCGCCAATGAGTTGGTTGGGCGAGGGGACGAGAAGGTTTTTATTACGGATGAGTATATTCAAGAGCTTGAACAAGAAATGATGGAGGCCGCGCGGGCCTTGGAGTTTGAACAAGCCGCCAAACTGCGCGACCGCATCAATCAAATCAAAGACGCCGTCGGGGAGCCTTTGGCCGACTACGAAACCAAGAGCGAGAAACCTCAAAAAGGTCGTCGTGGCCGCTCCCGCAAACGGTTGGAATCACCGCCTCCAGGCAAGAAATCGTCTAGTCAATCCTGATCGTCGATCCGACTGACAAGATCCCAAAAAGGTCGCGGGCATCTTCAGGCGAAAACACGATCCCGCTCGACTGTCCGATTCCCGGAGCGTGCAAATAAACGCCTGGATGATTGGTACCGATCCAGTAGGTGCCTGCCGGGTGGCCACCAATGTCTTTGCGATCGATGGTAAAACTCCCCGATGGGAATTTGGCTGGTCCTACATCGACAATGCGGAATCGACCGGCATAGAGGTCATCGACGTAGAGCGTCAATTCATGGTCTTGGGCGCGAATCTCCGCCCGAAATGGACCGGTGACCTTCTTTAATGTCTTCCCAGCGCTCACATCGCCGTTGGCGCCCAAATTGGATCGATTGATGTAGTAGATCAATTGCGGAGGCACACTCCATTGGGTGGCCAGGCTCTCCAACGTGTCGCCAGGGGCCGCTGTGTACGGTGGGTACCACACGTGTTCTGGAGAATAAACTACTTTCAAGGCCAAGGCGTCAGCCCACTCCAATAACGATTGACGCTCGGCTTCGGTCAGTGAGCCTTGACCCACATATGGGGACAAGCGCCGAAGTGCTTCTCGAAATTGAGCCTGATGCACCATGTTTTGTGCATCCATCAAAGCCAAGGAAAATGGGGCCAAAGGAGATTCGGCTTCGCCGCTGCCACCTGTCAATGCCACGTGATTCTCTTGAAATCGCGAGTCCCCTCCCGCCAAATTGAAATTCATGTCCGAAGTCACCGGCGGAGTTGGGCCGTGGAGTGAGTTGACGGCACCGGAAACAGTTCCTGGGCTCACTGGAGGCTGTGATCCAAGTGTTCCATGCGGAGGATCACCGCGCGAAACGTTTCCGAAAGGGGCCTCGTTTTGATGGCTGGGAGATGATCCGCCAGGCTCGAAATTCCCAAACGACGAATGATGAGCCGGCAACTGCCGTGACAATGACGAGTCCGTTGGCGCCGATCTCAATTCGGGGGGGGACATCTTTGGGGTGGAGGCTTCCGCCGCCGAACTTCCCAAATCAATGTCCAACCCGATCGTTTGCAGATCATCCGCACCTCCCGACCGCAAGTCGGGCGTGGTGATCGATTGGTAAACTCCGTACGAAACGCCCAATAACAACAAGGCGACAATCGCGTGCTTTAACGAGTTCACAGACACTCTCCTGGGATGCCCAGCCCAAATCGGGTTAACACCATCGTTTTGGCCTGATTCAGCGGACTGTCATCGATACACAATTACAAGCGACACCAGTCGGACTTGTCCGACCTGCTGTCGCGCACTGTAGTAGAATCGCGTTTTTGGCGACAGGTCAATTTGACCGTGGGCCAGCTAGCGTTGTTTCGGCCAGTTTTTCCAGAGGTTTTTGGAATACCTTGACGAACAACCGGTTCCCGATAGACTGACAGCGTGTCCAGTCTCCCGAAACGGTTAATGCCCGTTCGGATTTATTGCGGTCGTGGCGGAATTGGTAGACGCGCCAGGTTGAGGGCCTGGTGGTAGAAATACCGTGCTGGTTCAAATCCAGTCGACCGCACTCCCCAGGTGGATTTGGAGTTTCACGTCACAGGCACCCAACACGTTCACAGGATGCCAAAGGGGTCGGACGTCTTTTTCAGGTCAGGCAATTGCCATCTGTGGGGCCATGCCATCTGTGGGGCCAGGTCCTGTTCCGGACTTGGATACGACTCCTAACACCCTTTGCCCCAGCCTCCAGGCGCCTTTAGTTTTTTGGCCGGAAAGCAGTGATGCGGTCAGGGTTGGTCGTCCAAAAGGGCCAACCGAGAAGTTCCAGACAATAAGGAACAGCGGGCATCACTATGTCCAAGCATTGAGAGATGGCCCTTGGGCTCCCTGGCAAGTTGATGATCAGGCTCCGGCTTCTGACGACGGCAATTTGCCTCGAGAGGATGGCCGTAGGAACATACGCCAATGAAGCCGCGCGCATCGCTTCTCCAAATCCGGGCATCACGCGGTCAGCTACGGCCAGTGTCGCTTCTGGAGTCACATCGCGAAGTGCCGGGCCCGTGCCCCCTGTTGTGACGATCAGTGGCACTTGGTGTTCGTCAGCCAATTCGCGCAGTGTCGCTTCAATCAGCGGTTGCTCGTCAGTAATCAATCGAGTCAAGGGCTGCCAAGGTCCGGCCAGCACCTCGCGGAAATACTCGACAATCGCTGGACCACTGCGATCGGAATAAGTGCCGGCCGATGCGCGGTCCGAGATGGTCACGATGCCGATAATCAGCGCCTGGTCATCCACGTCAGCGGCTCAATGCTCGGTGGTTCGTCACGGCGGACGGCGATGCGCGCTGGGCCAACGCTTCAACCAGACCGTGCCGCGTCAAATCGTTTCCAATTGGGGAGATCGCAATTTTGCCTTGTTGGATCACTTGCACATCACACAGTTTGGACAAAGGCATCGGATCGGGGTGATTGGTTTGCCAATGGTAAGGTCGCCGTTTGGGGTCATGGCCTTGTTCAAAATGAAAGCCCATGTTGTTGCAGTTGACAGGGACCACATGATAGTCCGCACAACGGGTGGTAACCGCCGCTTCTGGAATGTTGACGTTTAACACCGTTCCGCTCAGGTCGGTGTTCGAACACAAGGATTGACAAATCGGCCAAACCAGGCTCACCGCTGTTTCAAAATCGAGATCTTCCTGACCATCGGGAGCTTCGAGCGACAGCGCGATCGAGGGGATCCCATACGCAACTCCGGTAAGGGCTCCCGCGACGGTTCCCGAATGCAATACGTTCAGGCCGACATTCAATCCGTGATTGATACCGCTGACGACCAGATCCGGTTGGAACGGACAGAGTTCAAACAAGGCCACTTTCACGCAATCCACCGGATATCCGTTGATGGCGAATCCGCGGACACCATCCGTCACTTGCACCGATTTGTGAAAAATGGGTCGGCGGAAAGTGATCGATTGGCTGACACCGCTCCGTTCATTGTCGGGCGCCACCACGAAGACTTCATATTTTGATTTGAGGAAATTGGCCAGTGTCACTAATCCAGCGGCAGTGACTCCATCATCGTTGGTCAGCAGGATACGTTCAATCATGGAATCTCGGCAGTTCTGGGGTCATCATGCAACGGCGTTCCGCAAACTTCGCGTTCGATTGTAACCATTCAGATAAGATAGGCAAACGCCGGTTGACGGTTACAATGGCTGTTTTGTGTGTCCGATGCGAGATAACCGTTCACGACATTGTAGAACCATTGAGGACAATTGTTTCACAATCGCGCTTTTCGGCTAGTGCCCGCGAACGGTTACGATGAGAGAAAGAGTCTGCATGAACCCATCGCTGTTATCCGGGCGTCGCGTGGAGTCCGATGACGATTGGCACGATTTGAAAACGTTGTGGCACATCCGTCCGGATACGACGTATTTGAATCATGGATCGTTCGGCCCATCGCCGGAACCGGTCAGGGGGGCGCGTCGCGCGTGGCTGAATCGCTGCGACGAGCAACCAATGGACTTTTATGTTCGCGAACTTGAGCCGGGATTATGGCGCAGTCGCCAGGCGGTGGCCCGATTGGTCGGCACCTCACCTCAACACCTGGTGTTGATGGAGAATGCCACGGCGGCGATGAACGTGGTGGCCGACAGCTTTCCACTGCGGCCGGGCGACGAAATCCTATTGAACGATCACGAATATGGAGCCGTGCATCGCATCTGGGAGCGGCGGGCACTGGAGACCGGCGCACGTGTCGTCGTTTGCCGCTTGCCGCTGCCCATTGAATCCGCCGATCAAATCGTCGATGCGTTGGTTGCGGCCACGTCGGATCGAACACGGTTGTTGGTGGTGAGCCATATCACATCCCCCACGGCGATCGTGATGCCGATGAACGAAGTCACCGCTCGCTTCAAGGAGTTGGGGATCGCGATCGGTGTCGATGGTCCCCATGCCCTGGCACAGATCGATGTCGAAATCGACCGCATGGATTGGGATTTCTATTGCGCCAGTTGTCACAAGTGGCTGTGTGCGCCGTTGGGAACTGGATTTCTGTTTGTTCATCCGCGCTGGCAGCGACACATTCGCTGGCCGATCCAAAGCTGGGGGCGGCTGTTACCGGCGATGCCCGAACGCTGGGACGAGCAATTTACCTGGACGGGAACGCGCGACGCCAGCGGCTATTTGGCATTGGCCGACGCCGTTGAGTTTATGGAACAAGTGGGACTGGAGAATTTTCGTCGGCGTTGCTATTGGTTGGCGCGGGAATTTGAACAGCGCTTGGTCGAACATACGGGCCACCGCCCACTCGCACCTCAGGACGGCACGTGGTATGGAACCATGTGCCATGTACCCTTACCCCCCGGCGATTGGAGCGTCCTGCAAGATGATCTTTGGCGGCGCCACGGTATCGAAGTCCCCATCGTTCACTTTGACGACCGCTGGTTTATCCGCGTGTCGAGCCACTTGTACAACACCGTGGACCAGATTGAGAAACTGGTCTCGTGTTTGCCCAGGTGATTCTCGCGGCATAACCGTTTACGGTATTCCTGGCCAGGTTTGATTCTGGTGCGTTCCGCAAGTCGTCTTGTTGCAGATCGAAACCCTGTGAGTGTCGC
>DAOLCX010000094.1:0-7591 GCA_035327685.1 Pirellulaceae bacterium
CAATAAGGCAATAACACATCCTCCAAAGCCGCCGCCCGTCATTCGCGCTCCCAACACTTCTGCTTCCTCAAGCAACAACTCAACGAGCTGGTCGATCTCGTAGCAACTGACTTCGTACAAATCAGCCAACGACTGGTGGCTGACTGTCAACAATTTGCCTAACCGCTCCCAATCGTGCTGGCGGCAACAGGATTCGGCCTGGCGCACCCGATCAATTTCTGTGACGACATGCCGCACACGACTGTACAGGATGTCCGGCAACAGCGGCGCCAACTGAGGCAACCGCTCAACCTCGATCTCGCGAAGCGAACTCACACGCAATTCGCGCGCGGCCGCCTGACATTCGTTCCGCCGCTGAGCATATTCCCCGCCGGCTAAGGTATGCTGCACACCTGAATGAATCGCCACCAAACGACAATCCCCCAGTTCCAAGGGAATCCACTCCAGGCTTTGATCGTCGAAGTCGATTTTCAGCAGTTTCCCGGCACGGCCAAGCAGACTCACCAATGGATCCATCAATCCACATGGAACTCCTGCGAACTCATGTTCCGTGGCCTGACACCATCGCGCCGCTTCCCACCCGTCAAGTTCACATGACGTCATGTCACGAAGAAGCGTGGTGATTGCTGCTGTCAAAGAGGCACTACTCGACAAACCTGCCCCCACAGGAATACTCGTGTCGATTGCCAGATCTAATCCATGATGCAGATTGCCGCGGCGAACAAATTGGGCTACTGCCCCAGCCACATAGCGAGACCAGCCCGGGGCCGAACGCGACGGATCCAGTTGCCGTATGTCATCCCAATCCACTCTCTCGTTGGTCCAATCGGACCAGACACTGACGCGCAGATCAGGCCGCATGCGCCCAGCGACCGAAGTCCGTTGAGCAATCGCAAACGGCAGAACCAGACCCCGGTTATAATCGACATGCTCGCCAATCAGATTGATCCGACCGGGAGCAGACGCTGTTGTTTGAGGTAAGCCGCCGAATCGTGACGAAAATACTTGCTCAACGGACATTGAGGCATTGCTCAATTGACCGAAGCCCGACATTTTCGCATCCATTCGCTATTCTTCAGGAGGGCAAAATCACCTTGGCGGTCTTGTGCGCGAAGTCAACTCTGCAAAATACTGGAGTCGAGTTCGCCGTCGATAGCCACAAGCAAATCACTGGAACTGCCCGTCGAATCCAGGCCGCGTAAAATCGTTCGCGATTCATAACCGCGCCGCGCCGTGTTCGTTTGAGCACCAGCCAAGACGTTGGGTGTGTCCGCCAAGACCGTATCTTTTAATGCTTGAGCGGCGTCCGATTCGACGTCACTGTTCAGAGGATCGTGAGCCAACCCAACACCCGCCAGCTCACTTTCGCTCAACCCCGCCATCCAATCACCTACGCAACTGGCACAACAGCAACCGCCGTCATGATCGCAACACCCATTCAGCGGCATCGTATCTTCAGGCCACGATTGTTGGATTCTCAGGCCTTCCGCCAACGTTGTCGGATCGTCAGTCACTCGCAGCAGTGGCAAACCTCCGTCTGCAAGGAGCATCCCTTGGGGTGGATTCGCGCCGCCAATCCCCTCGATGGCCCAATAGGCCACGACTTCTGGATTGTGACGGATTTCCGTATCAAACGAACGTTCTTCTTCGATATACACCGTAGCCCGACGTTCATTCAATTGACGATATCGGACAAATGCCGTATCGAGATCATTCGACGTCTGCATTTGGGCGAAGAAATGTGGTTTCACTCCAAATTCCCGTTGGAATTCGAAGACATGATCCAAATGCGTCACCTCGTTGGCACTCACGCCAAATTCATACGGCACCGACGTGCCACCGGTCCCCGGTTGAACGGCTATCCAGCCCACTGTTTCCATACCATGGATGCGGTCAGCGCCTTCTTCCTCCTGGACGCGCAACCGGAATCCTGTCGAGGAAATCACGTCATGCCGTGTGACGATCGCAGCCGGATCGACCAAGGTCATGGTTTGTGAAAAGACAATGGGCGTCGAAGTAAACGGATTGCTCGAATAAAAACTCACGTCGCTAAAGCGATGATTGACGGTGGACTTGCCCGCATGGATTAAAGTCCCATCAGCCAACTCGGTAACGCCCTGTTCAACCACCAAGTAACTGACGTTTTCGAACGAGTGAATTCCGTCCAGGTAATCCCATTCTTGAATCCGCATCTCAAAACTGTTGTTCTGTACATTGCGGATTCGAACGGTGATGGGTTCACCACCCAAACGCGAAGGTGCTCCAACAATCACTACCGGATTCTGAAAATTACGCGGCAACGAAATTGTTTTCCACAGGTGGTTGACCTGGGTCGTTCCCACCGCGCCAGGCAAGGTTGCGGGCGTTGGGACCACACCTTCGATGGTGTAAAAACCCATACTGCCATAGCTGGTATATCGCCCCGCGCGACCAGTCCCTTCGACGGATACGTAATAGGTACCTGCCGGAAGATTGACATTGAAGTTCGCCACAACGTCGCCGATCGGATTGCTGGTGGCAATCACATTACCGTTGCTGTTATACAGATTTGCCAAAATATCCAGATTGGGATTCTCTCGGAACGGGCGCAAATTCAGCTGCAAATTCCCGGCACTCATTTCGAATCGAAATACATCGACATCGGTGTTGGTGCTGATAATCCCCCATTGGAACACCACGCCATCGGTGTCCATCGCCAGATTGGCTGCCGTGGCAATTGTATCGCCATAATCGTCGGCAATATAATTGATCCCCCACCGAGCTTGAGTAATGATTGCCAAGTCGTCCTCGGTGTTGTTCGCCCCCGTGTATTCCCCTTTGCTCCAATGCACCACGTTCTTTCCGAATGGAGCGCCCATAATCGGCCCCCAGCTCGTCGGATCGTTGTTGTTGCCCGTCCCCGGATGGTAACTTTGGTTATTCAGGCCATCATGCCGCAAACCCAACGTATGACCAATCTCATGCGACTGGGTCATCGCGCCGTTGTTAACCCCTTTGTTAAACGAGAAACACGGATCGTCGCGGGATGAATCAAAACTGTTCAGAAATGCCACGCCACCGATCCCATCGCCGAAACCGTCCTTAGCCTGCGTATGAACGGAACGAATGCCAAACGTTTGGTCATTCGAATTTGACTTTGTCAAAGCCGCCAACCCTGGGTCCTTCGTTGTGACGTTGACGTCGAAAGGCAAGAAATCTTCGGCGACGTTTTGGAAGAGTCTTTGGATCTCGATAAGCTCTGCAACTGAAAAGTTAAATGGATCACCATCGCGATCATAGGGCTCGAACATGATGTCATGGTTCCAAGCGTTGTTGACCGAGTGGTGCCCGTCGAAGTCCAAGTAGATTGTTTTGGTCGCTCCCGGACGTGTTTCCAAAAAGAATGTGTCGGCCAAATTGTAAGGGGCCGCTGCATTGGGGTCGCCCAACGTGAATACACCATTGATGTACGTGGGAATCAACGCGGCCAATAATTGGCGCTTTTCCATTTCCACGTAGGACACTGAGGCCTTAGATGGGGTCGGACGCTGAACTTTCCCCACGTTCCTGTCACGGTGCGAAGTGCCATTATTTCGTTTTCGAGTGTTCTTTTTGCCGCGCATGTATGACGCTGCCCCCAAATCAACAAGCCTCTGAATGTCCAGAACGGGAGACGGGCTGTTCGGCCCATCGCCCAAGAATAAACTCCATTAAGTCTTCCCCGCTCGACTCAATCTATCGATTTTAATAAGTCTGACGGACAGTTCAAGAATTTGGCCACGCAATTTGCATCGCGATTTGCCTCATGACATTCGTCCGCCGGATGGCTCTCGCGCGTTTCATCCCCATTTTTGCGAGTTTTGCGAACATTTTCAGGGCACCATCTGTCGATAGTTCGACTTTGGCATCATCTTGGATTCAAGTTGAAATCTGCTAGAATCGCCTCCGTTCACGACGGAACGCACGGTGTCAGCCCGCGCGTCAACTGGTGGAGAGCCCGGCGCCAACCGGTATGCCCCACCCACCGTCCAAGCCCCGATAGCTCAACTGGCAGAGCAACTGACTCTTAATCAGTAGGTTCTTGGTTCGAGTCCAAGTCGGGGCATTGAAATACGTGGAAAACAATGGTTTCTTGTTTTGCCATGTGGTCCAGGCGGGTCAATTCTGGACAAATCGAGGCGGTATATCGGATACATCGGATACCCTTCAAACCCGCCGTAGGTCGTCGGCGAAGACGCGGAGTTGGAGGCCGTCGAAGTTTTGGCGGCTCCACATCTGAAGTGCGCGGCTGAGCAATATCCGTTCGCGGACGGTCGCGCCAAATGGTCGGCTCAAGAGCTGTACCGGCTTGCTCCCAAACGGCTCGTAGAGGCCGATGCGAGGCGGTAGTTCCCGCCATTCTTCTTTGGTTGTCGCCAGGTAGAACTGTCGAAGCTGCCTGGTGTCTTCGCATCGGCCGAGGATCAGCCAGCGGCCGCGTCGGATTAAGGGACGACGAAGGTAGTCTTCGATAGTCAGCGGGTTCGCCACGAGATCGCGAATGCCGCGGACGGCTATTCGCCTGAGGCGAAACGTCGGTTGCTTGTTTACCAATGTCGTGTTTGGATAGTGAATCTCTATGCGTTCGTTGAATTTGAACACGGCCGGTCTCCCAATTCGGTCGGCCCATCCTTGGTCGAATTTGCCAAAAAGAGAACATTGCCAAGCGGGCCCGACACGTTTGGTCAAACAAAAAATGATGCGGCAAACTTTTTCTGCGTACCATTCAATTTCAATTACCCGGCTTGCAAATCCCGCATGGAGAATAGCCTTGCCGTTTCGCGTTCTCGATTGGGACCGCCGTCTTGCTGCTCCTGAGCGATCGACAGTTAGAAAGATGGTATTTGTCCCCGGTGTCGGTGATGTAAACCGTTCGCCCCTGGGGCTGCCCCTGTTGTCCGGCTAAATTCTCGACCTCCTTCTGTGCGTCGAGGCGTTCCTTTGCCTTCTCGGCCTGGGCAATTCTCTGCCGTTCACGAAATTCCCATGGAGCTACTATTTGCGACGTGTCGGCCCATAGCCCCGCCTTTTGTGACCTGGCGTGGCGTTCCGACAGGTTTAAGACCCTAGAACGCGAGTGCTCTCGAAAATGCCAGGACCAGCCGTCTTGAACGAGTCGGCGGTTAACCCAGATTGATGTGCCGGTGTCGTCCGTAACGAAAACGTGTCCAAGAGTGCGCCCGTATTTGTCGGTCCCAATGACCTCAACCACGACCGTTTTCTCGAATACAAGGTCAGCGAGCGCCTCTTTTGACTTTGCCGAAAATTGCTGTGAGTCTTCTGGAGCGTCGATTCCCTCCAGGCGGATTCGCCTTTGTTCATCGCCGACCAATAGTGTGAAGGTGTCGCCGTCGGCAACTCCAATCACACGCCCCTCGATTTGTTCTACGGGCTTCGAGCGATTCGCGACATACTCTTGGTCGGCATCGCTAAGCTCGCCAACCAGAATTGAAATGATTTCATCCTCTTTGGTGATCAAATAGACCGTTCCAGCCCGCAATTCTCCAAATTCGGCGACGATGGAATGGCCGCTATTGGACGCGCGCCAAGTGCGGAAACCTTCGTCTTGAAATGTCAAGACGAGAAGAACGACGAGACAAAAGTGCTTAATTCTCATTCGTACCTCCGGTCAATCAATCGCGATGTGAGTTTACGATCGCACGAATGTCATTAGGCCTAGGAACACCGCTGACAAAGATCTCGACCCCGGCCTGGCCGGCACTCGATATTGCGACCGATCCAACGTCAAAAATCCTCTGAAAAAATGTCTGCGTGATCTGGAAATGCTTAATGTCGGCGTGTCGGACTTCAGAGATGTCCTTCGAGAAAATGCCACGTCGGAGCGTCACACGCTTGTTGGTGATGGTCAATCGCGTTCCCTTGCAATTGAACCACCAGAAAAAAAGGATTGGAATTCCGATCAGCACAAGGCAAAGCAAGACGCAGGCGACAAAGAGAATCGGTTGATTTCGAAACATCGACGGGGATTCGTCATATCGGGTGATCTCGGCGCTAGTATTTGGCTTTGCAGCTTCATCGCCCACATTGGAAGTCGCCGTGGATGAATTAAACTCATCCGAACCTGGTTTTCCAATCAGGCTAACGCCACTCTCTTTCGCGGCGGCCGCCTGACTTGCCTTTGCCGCAGCAAGAGCGGCTTTTTCTTGCTGCTTGAGGACCGCCATCTCTCGTTTCTGGGCTAATCGCTCTTCCGCGTCTTTCTTCTTAGCCGCATCTTTGTCGAGCTTGGCTTGATTGATGACGACGGCGAGCGATGGAATATCTTCAGCATAGATGAGGTTGTTTTGTGTCCGCGTTGGGCTCCGCATTTTGGTGCGAAGGTTTATTTTGCCAGATTTCGCAATCTCGATTATCTGCCGTTCGTCAAACGGCCCTTCCTCTACTTCTTGAACCAATCCGCTGCGCAGGTAATACCAAATGTGTGGTTGTGACATGTGCTATCTCCGGGATGTGGGGTCAACTGTTGGCGGCCTTCCTCGGTTTGGGCTTCGCCGATGATTTGTTAAGTTTAGCCGCGGCTTTCTTGGCTTGGTCGGAAATTTCACTGGCAATCTCTAGCGCTTCCTCGTCGAGCCGTTGGCCAGCGGTTTTTCTCTGTGTGTTTATCCGCTGCGCAATTTCAGCGAATATATCCTGCTCTACGCGCCTCCCCTTGGGTTTCGGCGGAAGCAACATCTTTCTTTCGATGAGCTCCGCCTCAAAGGCGTCTCGGTCGGATTCAGGCAACTTACGCTTTGCCGCGTTAAATCGCGAATAATGAAGCGTGCACAGCCCGCGCCGGTCGTTGGTCGCTGAATTTCCGCATACTAGGCATCTCATAGGCATGTGCAAGATTTTTTCAGGATTTTTTTGCAACGCAAGTCTTTGAGGCTCAGCTATTTACGTATTTTTGAAGTTCGTTTGCCGCGAAAATTCCGCAGAAATGTAGTTGACATACCGTTTACAAACCGTATATTTCCCGTTCATTGATGTTTTGCGGGTTTTTGGAGGCCCGCTAGGTAATGGCGATGAAGGGACTGTGGTTGGAATCATCGCCAACGTAAATGCAAAGCACTGGATGCGACCTGGGACGGTTGGAGGCGGTGCGATGGAAATCGACGAGTCGATAGCCAGAAGGTTTCTGATGTCTGAATTGAACCTGAAGCGTGGTGTGCGGAAGGCGGTGGCCGAGAGAGTGCGTGCAGGCAAATGCCTGATCGACGGTTGTGATCGGACGCCGGTTCAACGCGGGCTGTGCACCAAACACGTGCAGCAGTTCTACGCCCGTCGCCGTGCGCAGGGGGACGAAGCGGCGAGACTGCGATTCGAAAACAAGTGTATTCGGGAGGGCCTGATTCTCCGACCAGGAGAACAGGAACGGCTTACCGCGACGGATCCGTTCTCTCAAATCGCAAACGAGGCTGGATAACCATGCGATTTATTACGTTGGCCAAGGCGGCGGAGGAGATCGGTGTGAGTGTCACCACCATCAAGCGGTGGACGCGGCTGGCGGACCGGCCGCTGCGCACGGCCATGATGGGGGCGATGCGGGTGACGAGCAGCGAGTGGCTCG
>DAOLCX010000095.1:0-7585 GCA_035327685.1 Pirellulaceae bacterium
CGCCGGCGTTCCGGTAAACAACAAATCGCCGGGCTGCCACGTAAAGAATTGCGACAAATGGGAAATCAGAAAGTCGATGGTGTAAATCATTTGGCTGGTGTGGGCAGTTTGCATGACTTCGCCATTCAGTCGGAGCGAGATTCCCAAATTGTGGGGATCGGGGATTTCATCGGCGGTGACGATCCAGGGCCCCAACGGTGCGAATGAATCAAACGTTTTGCCCAGCAGCCATTGCCCTCCAGGCCGCCCTTTTTGCCAATCGCGCGCCGAGATGTCGTTGCCACAGGTGTAGCCAAAAATATGGTCTCGGGCTTGTCCCTCAGGGATATTTCTGCCAGGCTTGCCGAGTACCACCACCAATTCGGCTTCAAAATCGACCTGTTGGCTGATGGAAGGCAAGCAGACTTCCTCATCAGGACCAATCAGTGCCGAATTGAATTTGCTGAAGACGATCGGCAATTCTGGCGCCTCGCCTCCCATTTCCCGCGCGTGGTCTGCATAGTTCTTGCCGATACACACGATTTTCTCTGGTTGAGGTTGTGGCGCCAGCAGACGGACCAGGTCTCGTTCCAAAACTAATTCTGCAACCTGGCCGATCGGTTGAGAAAACAAGTCGCACGGTTTGCTGACTTGTTTCAGCGGCCGGACGTTGCCTGCCTCGTCGACCACACCAAAATCGACATCACCAGCCAGATCAAATCGCGCAATTTTCATGTCTCGACAAGCCTATTCAATAACCCTTGAAATCGTCGCCATTGTTGTAATCGGAATCAACCGTTTTATGCAACCGCCGTGGCAGGTGTCCGGACCTACCAGCCCCGCAAAACAAGGGGCCATTTGACCCCTATTGGAGCGCGACCTAGGATTAAGCAACTACTACAAGGTGCGAATGACCGTCCTTGGACCGTTGCTCCACAGGAAACCAACCAACCGCCGACAAATGATCGAGATTGATCCCATGACGAAATCCGCTCCTCAGCAATTGACTGGTGTTCCGACGGTCACGCCCGTGGTTGTGCCTGCGGCTTTGCGCGAGAACAATCAGACTCAGCCACCGAGTTTTTATCAGGTTTTGTTTGATCACTTGCGGGAAGGCATTATCTTCGTGGACTCCCAACTGCAGGTGATGAGTTGGAGCCGCCATGTGGAGCAGGTTACCGGGATTGCCGCCGCCAGTGTGATAGGCAAACCTCTGCAACCGGACGTGTTTCAGTTGCGCGACGTGGATGGCTCGCCGATGGAAGCCGGGGCCAATCCATTCCGCGATTGGTTCATGGCCAACCAGCCAACGCAGAGCCAGTTCTTAATTACCGGCCGCAGCGGGCGGGAAGCGCAATGTGAGTTTAGCTACTTCCCTGTCCGCAACGAAGCAGGTCAACCGATGGGTGGTGTGTTGATTCTGATCGACCGCTCCGTTCAAGTCGAGCTACAACGGCAGTTAGACCATTTGTATTCACAAACCGTTGTCGATCCTTTGACCCAAATTGCCAATCGAGCCGAATTCGAGCGGTTGATGGTCGATTATGTCCAAACGCACATCGAGGTCGGCTTCAAATGCAGCGTGATCGTCTGCGACCTGGACTATTTCAAGAAAATCAACGACCATTTCGGACATCACGTTGGCGATCAAGCATTGATCGCATTCTCCGGGTTACTGAAAACATTTGTGCGCTCGCAAGACTTTGTGGCCCGTTATGGCGGAGAGGAATTTGTAATCTTGTGCGCAAATTGCGATGAGCGAGCCGCGATTGAACGGGCGGAAGAAATCCGTCAAGCATTGGAATCCACGTCGCAAGCCGCCTTAGGGGGCAAAACGATGACGGCCAGTTTTGGTGTCGCTGAACTGCAAGCTGGCGATACCGCGCGGACTTTGTTCGTCCGCGCCGACCAGGCCCTGCTGCGAGCCAAAGAATCCGGACGAAATCGTGTTTTGGCGGCGAGTTCCATGGTGGCCTCAAATGAGGAACCATCGGCCACCCCGGAGGGCAAGCCGGAAACCAAACCGTCCGAGACTTGGCCAGTTTGCCGGTTTCCACAAACTCCGTTGCAAGATGAGATCTTTGCCACCAATTGTCCGCCGAGTTTTTTGATGCGCAAAGTCGCCACGTTCTGTCAACAGTTTGCCATTGGGACACCCAAAGTCAGTGAGTCGTGGGTGAATTTTGTTACCTCGGATACACTGACTAGCAAGCCTGGCGGTGGTACCTTTCGAGTTTGCATCGAAGTCGCACCACTCGACCGATTGCCATCCGGAATGCAAGCTCCCGATCATGCCATGGCCCTGATGCGCATTGCCATCATGCCGGCGCGTACCGGTTGGTTTCGACGACTGAAACCGGAACAAGCGCGCAGCTTTTTGTTGGAGCTTCGAGGATTCTTCAGCCTGATTGGCCCCGAATCAGAAGTCATTAAGACAGAAGCCGTCTCCGAACTCGGCTCCAGTGATCGTTACCAGTCGACGTCAGACCGGTAGTTGAATCCTGCTCTGCTTTGCGGTAAAGTTCCCTGACAATGTCCACGCCATCGGGCAGATAGGCGTGAATGAAGAGCAAATTGTCCTCAATTGATCATCTCTCGATGGTCGAAATCCTGGGCTGTCAAAACCGTGGTATTAGAGGTGTTTGCGGGAATCGGATCCTGAAGGGTGAGAGGGGCAGCCGAATTTTCCTTGCGAACGCGTCGGGTTACGAGTTTTGACTGCCCCTTGGCCCCGGACAGGGTTTTGAACAATTGAGGGCAATTGTTCTACAATGAATGGTCGCATCGAGTTGCGTAGTTTTTAATCCGTGCCGTCAAGCATGGTTCAGTTACAGGAGATATTCACATGGCTTATGAACTTCCCACTTTGTCGTACGCGTATGACGCCTTGGAACCGCACATCGATGCGCGAACCATGGAAATTCACCACACCAAACACCACGCGGCGTACATCGCCAAAGTGAATGCGGCGATCGCCGGGACAGCCTTGGAGAACAAGACGGTCGAGGCTTTGATCGGAGATTTATCGAGCGTTCCCGATGCGATTCGCGGGGTGGTACGCAATCATGGAGGCGGGCACGCCAATCACTCGTTTTTCTGGCAAATCATGAGCCCTCAAGGAGGGGGGGAGCCCGGGGGCGAGTTGGCGCAGGCCATCCAGCAAACCTTTGGCAGCTTTTCCGCGTTCAAGCAACAGTTCACTGATGCGGCAATCAATCGATTCGGCAGCGGTTGGTCCTGGTTGTCCTGGGATGGTGGCAAGTTATTGGTGGAAAGTACGGCCAATCAGGATAGCCCGCTTATGGAAGGCCGCAGGCCACTACTGGGGGTCGATGTTTGGGAACACGCCTATTATTTGAACTACCAAAATCGACGGCCGGATTATGTAGCCGCGTTTTTTAATGTGGTCGATTGGAACGCCGTCGCGCAACGTTTTGCCGATGCCAAGGCGAGTTGATCGAACACGTGATGTGACCCTTGTCGGCAACACCAACACACATTGTTTTGCGCAAAGGATGTGACCGCCGGTTGATCCAGGGCCACGATTGGGTGTTTAGCAATGAGATCGAGCCGCTTGCAAGCGAGCAATCGCCCATTGAGCCCGGCGAGTTAGTCCATGTTTTGGATCGACGCGGTAGATTCTTGGCGGCCGCGCTGTACAATCCGCATCCGTTGATCGCGGCAAGGGTGGTGAGCCGCCAGCCTTTGACCCTGATCGATGCCACTTGGTTTGGCGAACGGTTACGCGCTGCGTTGAACCTGCGAGACCGCATCTTTCCGCAACCCTACTACCGCTGGGTACATGGCGAAGCCGACTTTTTGCCGGGATTAGTTGTGGACCGCTTTGGCGAATACCTGGCGGTACACATCTCGACGGCAGGCATGGATCGGCTTCGCCAGCCGTTGTTGGCTGCCCTGCAAACATTTGATTTTGTGCGGGGGGGAATCGTCAAATCGGACGAGGCCTTCATGGCGTTGGAGCGGTTTCCTGTTCGAGAAATCGAAGTCTTCGGCGAGGTTCCTGACGAGGTGATGGTCTGCGAATCGGACTTGGAATTCGCAGTGAACTTGCGGGATGGCCAGAAGACAGGATGGTATTTCGACCAGGCGGCCAACCGGCAGCGCATGACCAAGTACGTTGGCGGCGGCACCATGCTGGACATGTTTTGTTACCTCGGTGCGTGGGGCATTGCGGCAGCGCGATCCGGTGCGACCCGAGTGGTTTGCGGCGATACATCGGCAATTGCTCTGCAGTCCGCACAAGCCAACGCCCGGCGCAATCAAGTTGCAGTCGAGGTTGTGCAGGGGGACGCTTTTGATGTACTTCGCCAGTTGCAGGATGGCGGCTCGTTCCACACGATTGTGTTGGACCCACCGGCACTGATCAAGCGAAAAAAAGACTTTGACGCCGGACTCCAGGCCTATTACCAACTCAACCGGTTGGCTGCGCGGTTACTGTCTCCGGACGGAGTCTTGATCTCGTGCTCCTGTTCTCACCACTTGCCGACGGACCAATTGATCGAGATCGTTCACCACGCCGCCCGTTCGTCAAGCCGCCGAGCCGTCATCACGGAGGTCGGATACCAGTCGCCCGATCACCCGCTTCATCCGGCCATTCCGGAATCAGGGTATTTGAAGGCGGTCTTTTGTCAGTTCCGCCATGAGGGCTGAAGACCAGTCGGCCTATTTGGCTTTCGCTGCTCGCAAACGCCGGGACAGCCGAGACTTTTTTCGAGCTGCCGCATTGCGATGAATAATTCCCCGCGCTGCCGCTTTGTCTAACCGGCGCGAGGCATATTTCAACTCATCGGCTGCTTTGTCCAACTGATTGCTCTCGACGGCGGCCACCACGCGTTTTGCCAAAGTCTTTAATTCACTCTTGGCGGATCGATTACGCGTTTGCCGGACACGACTTTGCCGCATGCGTTTGGCGGCACTCTTGATATTGGGCATGTTCTTACAACTAAAATCAACTGGAAATAGTCCAAGGACGCACGACGCGTTGGAGCCGACATTATGCTAGATTTCTCGCCCATTGTACAGGCGGCACTCCAGGGCCCATCAGCGGCAAGAACCGAACCCCAGCGGAAAGATGGTCAATCACACGCAGCAAGGGGGTTATCGCTGCTGTTTATAGGTCATCCAGCTCAACACGGCGATCGCCCCAGCGCAAATCGCAAAGACGACATCAATCCAGAAGTTGGCGTACCGAAACGGTGTCAAGGAATTCACGCCTAGCATTCCGAAAACCAAATCGGCTGCAAACAGAAGGAACACAATCGATGAGATGGTCATCGCAATAATGCACAAAACCTTCTGCATTGCGTTGGTTTTCCTTACTCTCTATTCCGAGACAGCGTCTGAAACGGAACTGCCGCCCCCCTCAGACTTAACATTTGATCGTCCAACAGCTAGTATAATTGGCCGCTGTTGTTTGTCACCTACGCCAATCGCTGCGAAATTGCGAAAATTACGGTTATTCGGGTGATGAAAAGTAGCGATTATTCTAGTGAATCGACCTGTTTGGCAATAGGGTATTCCATGCGTTGGCGGGGAATTTAATAGTCGAGGAAACACGTGACATTGTCGCTTAAAGACCAACCACCGGCAAATGGAATGGCCGATTGGGATCGAATGCGGGGGCAAATGCCCGTGACCAAGCGGTGGTCGTATTTTGACCATGCGGCGGTGGCTCCTATCCCGCAACGAGCGTTTGACCGGATATCTCGCTGGGCGGGTCAGGCACTTTATGATGGGGATGCAGTTTGGTCAGAGTGGTCGGGCCAGTACGAACAAGTCCGGCGTTTGGCCGCCCAAATCTTGAGTTCTGGGGCCGATGAGATCGGGCTGGTCCCCAATACCAGCTTCGGGATCAATATGGTGGCCGGGGGCTTTCCCTGGCAAGCTGGCGATAATGTAGTGATTCCAGCCGGTGAGTTTCCCTCGAATGTCTATCCCTGGATGAATCTGGCAGACCGCGGCGTTGAAGTCCGCGTGGTCCCATTGGACGGCGTACGTGTTTGCCTTAATCAAATCGTTGACGCGATGGATGCCAGGACACGCATCGTCTCGGCGAGCTGGGTCGGATATGCCACCGGGTATCGGCTGAATCCTTATGAGCTGGGTGAGTTGGTCCATCGCCGCGGCGCATTGTTTTTTCTGGATGCCATTCAGGGCCTGGGAGTCTTTCCTTTGGATTTGTCGCAAGGGGCCGTCGATTTCTTGGCTGCCGACGGGCACAAATGGTTGTTGGGCCCAGAAGGAGCCGGGTTGTTTTACGTCAAACGTGAACACCTCGATTTGCTGCGACCGCTAAGTGTGGGCTGGAACAGTGTGCAACAAGGAAACGACTTCAGCCGCATCGAGCTCCGCTTGCGTCAAGCAGCTTCGCGATACGAAAGCGGCAGCCAAAACCTGGCCGGTTTTATTGGTTTGTTGGGAAGTCTGGAGACCTTGTGGGAATTCGGATTGCGCCACGATCAATCGGCAATCGGGGAACGGGTACTGCAAGTGACGGATGCTCTCTGCGAGCGGTTATCGGCGGTGGGAGCCACAATTTTCAGCGACCGGTCCAGCGACGATGTCAAATCGGGGATTGTGCAGTTCGAGTTGCCCGGGCGAGACAGCGTGCAGTTAAGGCAAAAGTTGCTCGGACGGCAGGTCGTCGTCAGTTGCCGCGGCGGCCGACTGCGGGCCTCGGCTCACGCCTACAATCATGACGACGACATCGCTCAATTATGCATGGCACTGAAGGATGAGTCTTAGGAAAGCCCATGAAGACCGCGATTTATACTGGTTCCTTCGATCCGATTACCTTGGGCCATCTAAATGTGATTGAACGTGCCAGCCGGTTGGTCCAACGGTTAGTGGTAGGCGTTGGTGAAAACATTGAGAAACGTCCCCTGTTTTCAATGTCGGAGCGTGTCGAGCTGGTACAGCGGACGACGGGTCATTTGGCCAACGTTGAAGTCCGCCCGTTCAGTGGCTTGGCGGTCGATTTCGTCAGGGCTTGCGGGGCGCGGGTGATGATCCGCGGCGTTCGACCGCTGACCGATATCGCAGCCGAATTCACGATGGTGATGGCCAACCGCCGACTCGATCCCGAACTGGAAACCGTATTCTTGATGGCCGATAGCGACTATTCCCACGTCTCCAGTTCATTGATTAAACAGATCACGCCGTTGGCGGATGACGAACAACTGGCACGCTTCATTCCGGCCTCGGTCATACCAGACCTCCGCGCGAAAATGGCTGAGCGGTAAGTGCCGATCAATGTAAGTTATTCTACGCGAGCTCCATGGGCCGCCATTTTTCTGAATAGTCAACTGTTTGGTGTGCCCGATTCATCGTCGGCACGTGACCGCGTCATGCTGGTCAATGCTGTTCGACGAAAAATCATATTTGAGATGTCAGATTTGAAGCGTCAGACTTGTGATATTGGATTTAAAGTCTCGGATTTCACACGTCACATTTGAGACTTAAGATCGGAGATTGGAAATCGCTGGGCGAAGCAGTTTGTGAAATCCAAGTGGCAAAGAATGCGAAATGGCAAAATTGACAGCGCTGTCTGCTCATTTTTTTGCCGCCCATCTTTTTGCCGGAAAGT
>DAOLCX010000096.1:0-7476 GCA_035327685.1 Pirellulaceae bacterium
TACCCAAATAGTGCCTCATCGTGTTCGCCAGCGTCCCAGCCAGAATCGTCCTCAGCCATCGTTCAAATTGCGGTATTTCCGTCCCCTGAAATCTCGGGAACTGTTGGTGGGCCTTTAAACACACGTCTTGCACCACATCGCTCGCACCGACTTTGCCACGCAATTGGCGTCCGATTTCCTGTTGAGCCAACAGGCGCAGGTAAGCGCGGTGGGATTCGAGCAGTTGGCCTAACGACGCCGGATCGCCGGCACGTGCCTGGTTGAGCAGTCCTTGGCTGTTCATGAAAATATCGTTCCCATCGATTGGCGGTCAGACTCCAATAACCTGGTCACCAAAAATGACACATTGCCGCCGCGCGAGGCTGTGGTTGAAAGCCGTGATTGTAGAACAATTGTCCTCAGTTGTTCACCTCTCGACAAATGATAAACCTCGGCCAGAGGCTCGAACAATTGAGGACAATTGTTCTACAAAGCCCTGAATTGTTGCCAATTGTGGAACGGAGTGGCGGTTTTCCACCATTGTAAGTGACTAAGCTCAATAGGTGGAGACAAAGAGTTGTCAAAAGAGGCTGGGAATCGTCTTCAGGTTGTTCATTCCCGCGGCATAGGAACCGATGGTGTTGGACCTGAAGGGCTAACTGTCTAATAGGAATTGAGATGCCGGACTGGTTAATGTCGCTGGATGCGAATGCAGATGGACTTTCTGCGGCAGAGTTTGGGCTGCGGATGTTGGCGGCGCTGGCTATGGGGGGCCTGATCGCCGCGATCTATCGAGTTTCCCATGGCCGCGAGAATCAGGGTGAATGGACGTTATGCACAACCCTGATATTGTTGTGCGCTCTCATTGCCATGGTGACTGTGGTGATTGGGGGGAGCGTAGCCAAGGCCTTTAGCCTGGTTGGAGCATTCTCCATTGTCCGTTTTCGGACCATCGTGGAAGATTCTCGCGACACCGCCTTCGTCATCTTTTCCGTCATCATTGGAATGGCCGCTGGTTCCGGACACCTATTGTTGCCGGCGATCGGTATCTTCGCAGTCGGCGGTGCAGCGTGTTTGTTGAGTTTGCCTTTGGCATGGCAAAAATCAAAATCGGTCGCGATGAGGTTGAACTTGCGAGTGAGTTCGGGGCGCAATCCAACTGAGTTCTTAACGACGATTTCAGGAAAATACTTGGATTCATTTCGATTGCAGTCGGTGGGGACTGCCAAACAGGGAGCGGCTGTGGATTATGCGTATGCAGTGCAGCTTCGGTCTGCAGACTTGTTGCCTGAAATTGCCAACGCATTGGCACAAATGGAGGGGGTCATGGGTGTGGAAATGAAGCCAGTTTAGGTGCCGCAACGGATTGTGGGGTGGAACGCCGGCGCCTCTGCGGGTTGGCGTTAAACGAAAGTAGTGAGGCCAAGATGGATGTGGTGATGGTTTGTGGAATGCGTGTATTCAAAGGAAAACTGATGAAACGTTGCGGTTTGATGGTATTGTTAGTGGCGATCACGGTTGGCATCTATGGCTTTTCTCAAGACGGCCCGCCGCGCGGCGGCTTTGGTCCTCCCCCAGGAGCAGGGCCTGATGGTGGACGTCTATTCGGACCCGCGATGACGGCGGCTGCGCAGCGCATTGGAATGCTTCGCATACCGGAAGTCCAGTCCGAGTTGTCACTGGATGGAGATCAACTTCGTGCCATCCTGGAAAATGTAGACGAGTTCGATCGGGAGATGCGGGTCGTCTTAGAACGACTTGCTCCAGCACCAGGCAATTTCGATGCCCCACCCCTCGCGCGAGAGGCTGTTCAACGAGAAGTTCAAGTCGTGACTGATCGATTTTTCCCGAAGATCGAACGGATACTGACGCCCGAACAACAGGTGCGCTGGCAACAATTGGCGTGGCAACAAAGGATGCCAAGCTCCCTATTGGATGACCCCATCGTCCGCAAACTCAAGTTGTCCACCGACCAAATTCAGAAACTTGAGGCATTTCTCGATGCGCCGCCGTTTGTTCCCCCAGATGAGCGCGCCCGTATGATCCAAGATGCACTTTCCGAATTGACTTCGGCTCAGCGCGACACCTGGAACGAATTAGTGGGTGTCCCCTTTGAGTTCCCCGCTCCGCCTCCGCGGTTCGGTCGAGCAGGTGGACGTCGGGGTGCGGGACCGGGTGGCGAAGGCCCCATGGAATTGCGGGGACCAGGCGGGCAATTCGGGGCCGGCGGACCGATGGGACCGGGCGGACCGATGGGACCGGGCGGACCGATGGGTGAAAAGCGAGAATTGGTGGCAGAGTTCGACGAAAACGGCGACGGTTGGTTGAATGCCGACGAACGTCAAAAAGCACGCGCTGCCTCTCCACCTCGCGGACGTGGCGGCCGAGGCATGTTGGGAATGCGAGGCGGGGGGGGTGATCGGCCGGCAGAGTCTGGCAAACGAATCCGCCCAGAGGATGTGACGCCGATCAGCGGCGGCCTCTACGAGCCTTCCATCATTCGCACGCTATTCCTGGAGTTTCCCAGCGATGATTGGGAAGAAGAACTCGAAGCATTTAATAACTCCGACGTTGACATCCCGGCCACTTTGATTGTCGATGGCGAAACATATGCCCAAGTCGGCGTCCATTTTCGCGGCATGTCGTCGTATTTTGCGGTACCCCGCGGCTATAAACGATCACTCAACCTATCGATCGACTTTATTCATTCAGAGCAGCGCTTGTATGGATACAAAACGCTGAACTTGTTGAATTCCCACGGCGATCCGACGTTTATGCATACGGTGCTGTATGCTCAAATCGCTCGGCACTACATTCCGGCGCCTCAAGCCAACTTTGTGCGGGTTGTGATCAACGGCGAAGACTGGGGACTCTATGTCAACGCACAACAATTCAACAAGGAGTTTGTGGCTGAAAACTACCCGACGTCCAAAGGTGCCCGGTGGAAAGTGCCCGGTAGTCCCAATGCGCGTGCCGGTTTGGAATACTTAGGCGAAACCATCGATGCCTACAAACAGCGTTACGAAATCAAGTCGGACGATAAGGAGGGAAGCTGGCGAAAGCTGATCGACCTGTGTAAGACGCTCAACGAAACTCCGCTGGATCAGCTCGAAATTGCATTGCCGGACAAACTCGATATCGAGGGGACGCTGTGGTTTCTCGCGTTGGATGTTGCGCTCAGCAACATGGACGGCTATTGGGTCCGAGCCAGTGACTATAACCTGTATATGTCACCGGAAGGAAAGTTCCATGTAATTCCCCATGACCTGAATGAGACCTTCAGTGCGGGGATGATGGGGCCGAACATGAGTGGGGGGCCAGGCCGCGGTCCAGAGAATGACGAACGCGGTGCCAGACCACCGATGGGAAATCAACGCGGCGGCGGGCCACCAGGAATGGCCGGAGGACGAGGTGGGATAGAATTGGACCCGCTCGTTGGCTTGAACGACCTCACGAAACCTTTGCGCAGCCGTCTATTGGCCGTCCCAGCCTGGCGCGAACAATACTTGCGCAACGTCCGAACGATCGCCGAAGATTGGTTGGATTGGAAACGCCTGGAACCGATCGTCGCCGGCCACGCGCGGTTGATCGAACCGGTTCTTATTGAGGACATGAAAAAGCTCAGCTCGCTTGAGGATTTCTATCGATCGGTCGCCGTCGAGTGGGCCGCCGATGAAACTCGCGTCCAAAATGAAGATCGTCGCACTGCTGGCTTGAAGGCTTTCGCCAATCAGCGGCGCAATTATTTGTTGAGTCATCCGTCGATTTCCGGTTTGGCACGTTGAGGAATCGTCCGGGAAAGAATCGCAAACCCAGAACGCAATCGTTCACGGCCCGTTTGGCACAATACGCCACCCGTTGTTGGGATTAAGGCGTAGCAACCGGGAGCGCAGGCTGGGCCGACGAAAGTGTAACTTGAAGCGTCAGTGAGGGAAGCCTTACACCCCCTCGCGGACGCTCGTTAAAATTGCGCAGTCATCGTTCACGAAATGTAGCGTGCTTGGAGCAAGTCGATCGACAACAAGACGACTTGCGGAACACACCAGTACCAAGCCTGGCCATGAAAACCGTGAACGGTTACGAAAAAAGGCAAAGTAAAAGATGTCCGGATGAAAAGGACCAAAATCACTTCTCAACATGGAGAATGTTTGCCGAAGCCGCCGTCATGCTCGATGCGTATAGCGAGGCGGAAATCCTTATTTGGGATCGACCGTGCCAGTCTCCTTTTCTCAAACCAAAGTCATTCACTTTAACGGCAATAACAACGCAAAAGTGGCAACTGCCGGGTATCGCTACCCGTGGAGAGGAACTGCCTATTTTCGCTATTTTGGCAGTGATGCTATCGAAAAGTGATGCTCCGCGTCGGTGCGTGGCTTGAATCGCCGCTCGATCACAAATCCCACTTGTGTCGAGTCGCTTGAAACTGTAATTAGCCACGCAATTCAACTTCGACTGGAAGGCAAGGGAAAGGAATCTATGGCTCAACTGATTTGCGCGCCACAGTCGGTCAGATCGATTCCGGCGTGCGATTCGCCAGCAAGTCGTCGTGGGCAGCGCAAACTGTCGATCTTCGCGTATGCCTTGCTGTTTGCAGCGACATTGACAACAGGTTGTCAATCGCTGCAGAAGCCGACCAAGTCCACCAAGAATCAGGCTCTCAGAACTACTTTGCCTGACGGCGCCTCTTCGACATTTCGTTTACAGAGTCCCGATGACAAGCGTGCGGTGTCTTCTGCGCCGGCCCGTCCAGGGTTCTCGTCAGTTCCGGCAGCCAGCGAGAGCATTGTGGCTGATATCGTGGTGCGAGGTAACAGGCTCGTCCCTGAACATGAGTTAATGCGAAATATTCAGACTCGGCCAGGGCGGTACTTCGACCCTGATTTGCTGCAACAAGATGTGGATCGGCTGTGGCGGATGAAGGAGATCAAGCGAGTCAATGGTCCGTTTTTGGAATCGACGCCAGACGGGTTGGTGATCACTTTGGAAATCGTCGAAAAGCAACTGATCACATCCGTTGATTTTGTCGGCAATCGAGGCATCTCGGACCGGCAACTGCGCAAACAGACAGGTTTAGCGGACGGTCAACCGTTGGATATTCACGAAGTTCGCATGGTCAAACATCGCATTGAGGATTTTTATCGTGAAAAGGGTTATCCGAAAACTCAGGTCGAGATCATTTCCGGATCGGAAGTAGGTGACGACAGAGTGGTTTTCTTGATCAGCGAAGATCAGCAACAGCGCGTCTGGCAAGTGCAGTTTGAAGGAAACGCGATTGCTTCTGACGCGAGATTGCGCACCATGATCAAGTCCAAGCCGGGCGTACTGAAAACGTTTGGCGGGTTGGTCCAGCGCGATGAAATCGAGCAAGATGTGTTGCGATTGGTCAACTATTACCGCAGCTTGGGTTTCTTCAGCGCTCGCATCGGTCGAGAGGTTGTCGAAAGCAACGACGGGCGGTGGTTGACATTGCGTTTCATCATCGACGAGGGGCCGCGCTATCGTGTGCGGAGCGTGGCGTTTACGGGCAACCACGTGTTTTCTGACGAAGAACTGTCCAGCGCGGTTCAATTGAAACCCGATTCCAATGGGCCGATTGACTTCAACGTAGCGAAGATGAACCGCGATGCGGCCAATTTGCGAGACGCCTATGGTTCGCAAGGGTATGTCTTTGCCCAAGTCGATGCCGAGCCGAGATTCTTGGAAGAGCCAGGGCTGTTAGACCTGGTTTATCGCATCGAAGAAGGCGAGCAATACACTGTCGGGCGGATCAACGTTTACATCGAAGGTGATGCTGGCGTTACCAAGCGCCAGGTGTCCTTGAACCGTATCAACCTTCGCCCGGGCGATCTGATTGACATTCGAGAGATTCGGAACGCCGAACGCAGGTTGAACGCATCTCAGATTTTCGGAGGCAGCGATCCCAGCTTGCCAGGATCACCTGCGCGGATCGTAGTTCGACCGCCAGAAATGAAAAATCGGGGCTCGGTAGCTCAAAGTGCATCGACGACCACCAGGTAACACGACAGCGAAAAGGCGTGATGACGCGACTCACTTGGATTTGGATCATCGGATGGGCGGCATTGCTGGCTACAGGCTGCAGCGCGTTGGCACCGCGAGACAACCAAGAGTTCTTGTCTCGCTCGCAGGCAGCGTGGGAGCACTATCTGGCGGAAGGTATCGCATACACGCCGGAAACGCAGGGCCTTGAGATCGATCACGGGCAGGCAAGAGTCACGAGTGTTGTTGCTGAGAATGACGACCAGCGGCCATTCGCGAAAGAGACATCCCAGATTGTGCGAGGCCAAACGCCGCAAGATGGACCCGTGCAGCCCGCCGCATATCAATACCCGGAAACTTACCAATCGCCACCTCCAGGGTCATTGTTTGGGGGGCCGACCGCAGCACCAGTACAATTGCCCTCGATCCGAACTGGGGCACCGAATGAGCTCTATCCCCTCCTTCAAGGCGTGCCTCCGTCCGGAGTCGGGACCTATCCCTTGAATTACACGAACCAGGCAGACTTGGACATTTACCTATCCGAGACGCAGACAGGCCGCATCAATTTAGGCGGTGCCTACAATTCTGATAACGGATTGGTTGGACAATTCGTCATCGATGAAAGAAACTTTGATATCCTCAGGTTTCCCAGGAGTTTTCGCGACATTCGAGACGGAACGGCGTGGCGCGGGGCTGGTCAGGGCTTTCGCCTCGAATTAGTCCCCGGCAACCGAGTGCAGCGCTATCTGGTCAGCTTCACCGAGCCCTACTTGTTTGATACCCAGGTCAGCATGTCCGTCAGCGGCTATTTGTTTGACCGCAACTACTTTGATTGGAACGAGCAACGGTTGGGAGGGCGTATTGCGTTGGGATATCGCTTGACGCCCGACTTGAGCTTGAGTGTTGCAGTCCGCGCGGAAAACGTTGAGATTTCCGATCCGCGTGTCAACACGTCGGCGCAACTTAATAACGTTGTCGGCGACACCGATTTGTACTTGGGCCAAGTCAGTTTGATCAACGATACGCGAGACCATCCTTTCCTGCCGACCGAAGGGCATTATTTGTCGCTGACCTACACGCAAGGTTTCGGCGAGTTTGACTTTCCGCGCGGTGACTTGGAATATCGGCGATACCGGTTGATCTATCAACGCCCCGATCTTTCGGGACGTCACACCCTGAGTTATGGCACGCGCTTGGGGTTCTCGGGAGGAGACACTCCCATGTTTGAGAACTACTTTGCGGGTGGTTTTTCGACTCTCCGCGGGTTCAATTTCCGCGGCGCGGGCCCCGTGGAAGGGGACGTGCGGGTGGGTGGCACATTCCAGTTTCTGAATACGATTGAGTACATGTTCCCGTTAACGCCCGATGATATGATCAAGGCTGTGGCGTTTGTCGATTTCGGCACGATCGAACCAAGCGTGAAAATTAACTGGGAAGATTTCCGTGTCGCACCCGGTTTTGGGTTTCGCGTGCACATGCCCGCCGCTGGCTTTGGAGCGC
>DAOLCX010000097.1:0-7455 GCA_035327685.1 Pirellulaceae bacterium
TAGAGCAGCGGTTTTGTAAACCGCTGGTCGTGGGTTCGAGTCCCTCCGCTGGCTTAACCGGCTGGGGGGTGCTTGCAATCTGGTTGCCAGTCACGGGATATCCGGACGAGGGCGATTGGGGGTGGCAGGTGGCTGGTCGGAGCCTTTTTTTGGGGAGATTGCTGAGTGGCCAAAGGCACCAGACTGTAAATCTGGCGGATTTCATCCTTCGCAGGTTCGAATCCTGCTCTCCCCATTGCTAAAATTCCGGGAAGCGGTAAATTAGTGGCATAGAAGCTGTGTTGTTCTGCCAAGTTTTGCATGCATAAGGGAATTGTCGCGCGCCTGAGGGAGTCTAACGATTGGGTTTTCCGCAGGCATCGTTGGCGATTTGCTTGTTGTTGCGAGAGGTGTTGAGCAGGCCTTCTGTGGATCGCATTAGGGTTCGAGGATTGTGTGAAGTCCGTTTTAACGGACAAGCCAAAACGAGGTCTTCGTGTTGACTCAGCGGGTGTAGCTCAATGGCAGAGCTCCAGCCTTCCAAGCTGGTGGTGAGGGTTCGATTCCCTTCACCCGCTCAATTATTATCCCGAGCCGATCTCGAAGGTGATTGTGTTGAGTGGAAAAGTTGAGCCCGTGCTTGCCGGAGCTTCAGTTGTGATCAGGCTGCTGTAGCTCAGTTGGTAGAGCGCGTCCTTGGTAAGGACGAGGTCACGGGTTCAAGTCCCGTCAGCAGCTTTGTCCCGTTTGAGGCCTCGTGGCCGACGGTTGGTGTCACTTGGTTAAATGAGTAAGTAGTTTATCAAAGGTGTAAAAAGACATGGCCAAGGAGGAATTTAAGCGAACGAAGCCTCACGTGAACGTGGGGACAATTGGGCACATTGACCATGGCAAGACCACGCTGACCGGGGCTATTCTAGCCGTGCAGTCGGCCAAGGGTTTGGCGCAGTTCAAGTCCTATGCGGATATCGCCAAGGGAGGCACGGTGCGCGACTCCACGAAGACAGTGACGATTGCCGTCGCGCACGTGGAGTACGAAACCGCCAAGCGGCACTATGCGCATATTGACTGCCCCGGCCACGCGGATTTCATTAAGAACATGATCACCGGTGCTGCTCAGATGGACGGCGCGATCTTGGTAGTCTCGGCTGCCGATGGTCCGATGCCGCAAACAAAAGAGCACGTGTTGTTGGCCAAGCAGGTGGATGTCCCGGCGCTGGTGGTGTTTATGAACAAGATTGACCTGATCGACGACCCCGAGTTGTTGGATCTGGTGGAAATGGAAATTCGCGACTTGCTCAACAAGTACGAATTTGACGGTGACAACGCACCGATTGTTCGCGGCAGCGCGTTGCCGGCTTATCAGAACCCAGCCGATCCGGTGGCCAATAAGTGCATTGGTGACTTGATGGATGCCATCGACGCCTATATTCCGGAGCCGACTCGCGAGGAAGACAAGCCGTTTTTGATGGCGATCGAAGACGTGTTCTCGATTGAAGGTCGCGGAACCGTGGCCACCGGTCGAATTGAGCGCGGTGTGGTGAAAACGGGCGAGGAAATCGAGATCGTCGGGCTGTCAACCGAGCCGCGGAAGACTATCTGCACGGGCGTTGAGATGTTCCGAAAGATCTTGGACGAGGGCCGGGCGGGCGACAATGTCGGCTGTCTGTTGCGGGGTGTGAAGCGCGAGGAAATCCAGCGCGGTCAGGTGTTGGCCAAGCCGGGTTCGATTAAGCCGCACTGTAAGTTCGAGGCCGAAGTGTATTGCTTGACGAAAGACGAAGGCGGTCGTCATACACCGTTCTTCAGTGGCTATCGTCCGCAATTCTATTTCCGGACCACCGACGTGACGGGAACGGCTAACTTGATCGGCGCCGAAATGTGTATGCCCGGCGACAACGTGCGGGTGACGGTGGAATTGCACAAGCCGATTGCGATGGACGACGGCGTGCGGTTTGCGATTCGTGAAGGTGGCCGGACGGTCGGTTCGGGAGTTGTGACCAAGATTGTCGAGTAGTTTTGAAGCGGCCCAGGTTGGTGGAATCCGAACAGGGCCGATGACATAACGTATAGCGCCAAAGGCTGGGGCGGCCTGCGGCGCTTTTTGTAATTTTCGTTGACGCCCAATGTGACGGGGCAGAAACAGGGGTGTAGCTCAATTGGTAGAGCACTGGTTTCCAAAACCAGCGGTTGCGAGTTCGACTCTTGCCGCCCCTGCCATTTTTTGAGTGACGCCATTTTTTGAGTGACGCCATTTTTTGAGTGACGCTATTTTTGGATTGACGCCATTTTTTGGGTGGCCATGCGAGTTGGCTAAGCATGCGAAGTCAACTGCAAAGTCATGGTTTGGCGAACGAGTGAGATGTGGATCAGCCAGAGATGCGGCCAAGGTAACCCATGAGTACAGCGGTAAAACAAAGGGCGACGGAAGGGCGCGGGTTTTGGTCTGGCTTGTTTAAAGCCGGTTTATACAAACCCACCCAGGGACGCGTTGTCCGTCAGGTAACTTTCGCTGCAGCGGCTTTGGTCGCTGTGTTGACGGCGTGGGAAATCCGCCAAGGAAATTGGTTTGGTTGGTTGATTGCCGCTGCCGGGTTGAACGAAGGCGTCAACTGGATGTTGTTTTTGGTGTTGGCGTTGGTGGGAGTGTGGATCTCTTTTCGACTGGTAAACTACGCCCGCTTTGCGGATTTTTTGATTTCAGTCGAAGCCGAAATGAACAAGGTTTCTTGGCCGTCCAAGACCGAGTTGTGGCGGGCGTCGCTGGTGGTGATTTTCGTGATCTTCGCGATGGCTGCGGTGCTGTTTTGCTTCGATTTGTTTTGGCGAACGGCGTTGTGGGCCGTGGGAATTGTTTGATGATGGTGCGCTGTCGGCAACGGGCGCAACAGAGGGGTTAGGAAATCGTGAGTACAGACGGCAATTTGGCTGAAACCGGCACCGATGAGCAACCGCCGGCGATCGCTCCAGCCGAGACCAACGTTCCCGCTGAGGATGCGCCGGTCGTCGATTTGTCGTTTTCACCGGAGGAACTGGCCAACGATATTGAAGAGGAGTGGGGCGATGAGAATGCGTCGCCCATCGAAGAGTTGGTGGAGGCTCCCGTCGAAGAGACCGACGATATCGAGATGCAATGGTACATCTTGAAAGTCCAGGTCAACCGAGAAAATAAGATATGCGACGCGCTCAAAAAGAACATCGTGCGCGCAGGTTTGGAAAAATACTTCGATCAAGTGTTGGTGCCGACGGAAGACGTGCGCGAGTTCACAAAGTCCGGAAAGCAGCGCGTGGTCAAGCGAAAATTGTATCCGGGCTACATCGTGGTCCGCATGTCCGTGAATGACGCGACATGGTTTTTGGTTCGCGACACGATGGGGATCGGCGATTTTACGGGTGCTGCCGGCAAGCCAGTCCCATTATCGGCTCAAGAGATCGAACGCATTTTGGCCAGCTCGTTGCCTCCGGCAGATGATGAAACCAGTGAGGAGCGGATAAAAACCGCCATTCGGTTCAAGGTGGGCGATCGAGTTCGGGTTAAGGAAGGATACTTCCAGAACTACGAAGGTGAATTGTCCAACATCGATGAGAGAAATGGCCGGATTACGGTGATGATTAACATCTTTGGGCGCGCCAACCCAGTGCAACTGGACCATTGGCAAGTGGAAGGTGTGTAGCGGATATTGATGGTGCCGTGCGTCGTGTGCGCATGGATGGATTGGAATCGGTTTGAACACAGAGTCCGGTGGGATTCAGTTGAGTTGAATTAAACATGGCAAAATCAAAACAGATCACGGGACAAGCCAAGTTTCAGGTCACGGGCGGTCAAGCCACACCGGCTCCCCCTGTGGGAACGTCGCTGGGACGGTTTGGGATTAACCTGGGCCAGTTCGTCCAGCAGTTCAACGAGCGAACACGCGATTTCATGGGGGTCCCCATCCCTGTGGTAGTGACGATTTTCAGCGATCGATCCTTCGAATTCATTACGAAGAGTCCACCGGCGTCAGCGATGCTGAAAATGGCCGCCGGAATTGCCAAAGGATCGGGAGTCCCCAACCGTGAAAAGGTCGCCAAGGTGACGCGAAAACAGTTGGAAGAGATTTGCGAAAAGAAAAAGGAAGACCTCAACGCTCGCGATTTGGAACACGCGCGGCGGATGATTGAGGGAACGGCCCGCAGTATGGGAATCGAGGTCGAAGATTAGTTGGCTGAGGCTTCCGACCGCCGAGCGGACATCTCCTTGCAGCACAGAAAGAAGTAGTGGTAATGAAACAGAACTCAAAACGATATCGTGAAATGGCCAAGTTGGTGCCTGCGGAAGCGGTGCCAGTGTCCAAGGCTGTCGAGATTATCAAGAAATTCCCAGCGGCCAAGTTTGACCAGACAGTGGAAATTCATATGCGGCTGGGAATTGACGCCAAACATGCGGACCAATTGGTGCGCGGGTCATTGGTCTTGCCGCATGGGATCGGCAAATCCCAACGGGTCGTGGTGTTCGCCAAGGGCGATGCGGCCGCGGCGGCAGAGGCAGCAGGTGCCGATGTCGTCGGGCAACAAGAACTGGCCAAGCGTATCCAAGACGGGTGGCTGGATTTCGATGTGTGCATTGCCACGCCGGACATGATGGGACTGGTGGGGCCGTTGGGCCGGGTCCTTGGTCCGCGGGGCTTGATGCCGTCACCGCGAGCCGGAACCGTAACGCCCGACGCAGCGCAAGCGGTGCGTGAATACAAGGCTGGCAAGGTCGAATTCCGCAACGATAGCGGCGGCAATGTGCATGCGGTGGTCGGACGGTTGAGTTTCGATCCCAAGCAGTTGATTGAAAATATCGAAGCATTCATTCAGTACGTGACGAACATCAAGCCGTCGGGAGTGCGCGGGACATATATCAAGGGGATCGCGATTGCGGCGACCATGTCACCAGGCATTCGAGTGGCGGCTTAAGAGCGGGCAGAGCAGATAAGCCGGCATACGGCAACGGGTGAAATCTCATGAGCAAAGCAGTAAAAGAGTTGGTGGCGCAAGACATCGCCCGGCGCTTGCAGGGTGTGGATGACTGCGTGATTGGCAACATGATCGGCCTGGATTCTGGGACGACCATGACCTTGCGTCAGCAACTGCGAGCAAAAAAAATCAACGTGTTGGTGGTCAAGAACAGTTTGGCGAGACTGGCCACGGCCGGCACTCGATTGGCCCCTGCATTTGAAGGCTTGTCAGGAACGGCAGCGGTGCTGTACGGCGCCGAAGACTTTGTGTCGTTGGTCAAGGAAGCCATCAAGCTGCATGACGATGAAAAGCTGGCTTCCTTTGAGGCGCGCGGCGGTGTGATGGACGGCGAGAAACTGTCGTCCGATCAAGTCAAGCAAATTAGCAAATGGCCAAGCCGACAAGAGCAATTGAGCATTTTGGCAGGACAAATTCTGTCACCTGGTGCGCAGTTAAGCAGCCAATTGTTGGCGATGGGTGGTGCGCTGGCTAGCCAGATCGAACAGGCCGGGGAGAAAAACGGCGAGTAAGTCACGCGCCGCTTGTCTATGGATGGGGGAGCGGCACAGATGTTTTTTGAACATGGCAAACGGGCTGGAGAGCCTGTCGTGCCGCAGGGTACAAATCTTGGTCGCAGTGTCGAGCGGCGGCGATCGAAGAATTCGGTGAATGGGCTCGAGGCGTAAGAAAGGGTTGATGAAATATGACTGATACGGCTACGATGGATTTTTCCAGTGATACCCAAGAAATGGGCGACCGCATCGCGAGCTTAACGCTGAAACAAGCGAAAGAGCTGAGCGATTATCTGAAGCATAAGTACGGTATTGAACCGGCGGCCGGTGGCGCAGTGGTGGCCATGGCTCCAGCAACAGGTGGTGCCGCTCCAGCCGCCGAAGAGAAGACCGAGTTCGACGTCGTCTTGACTAACTTCGGCGACAAGAAGCTGGATGTGGTGAAGGTCGTCAAGAACATTACAGGTGCGTCGCTGATGGATGCCAAGAAGATGGTGGAAGGCGCTCCGGCGACCATCAAACAGGGAGCCAGCAAGGAAGATGCCAACAAGATTAAAGGTGAGATCGAAGCGGTTGGCGGTACCGTGGAGTTGAAGTAGTCTCGCGTTGGCGTGGTGTTGCCAGCGTGATGGTGGCGGCTGGTTGTCGTACAGCCCGCCCCTTTTCCTGGACTGCTGTTACAAATCCCAAGTGAACGCGTTGATCGGCTTGTGCCATTTTTTCAGGTTGTTTTCTTGTGTCTTCAAGATCCCAGGGGATACTGCGCGCGGCCCACGTGCGGTGGTCCCGGCAGGATCATCTCGGTCACCACACCGCACCCAAGAGTCCATCTGCGGTGGGACTGAGCTACGTGGACCTCGGTTTTTCTTCTAGTCAAGGAGATTACGTTCATGGCGACTTTAGCAGAACGACGGTTGGCTCCCCAAACCGTCCGACGATTCGGCACCGGCCGCGAATACATGCTGCCCCCCGACTTAACCAAAATTCAAACCGAAAGCTATGCGGCTTTCTTGCAGGCTGATGTCGAAACCGAAAAGCGCAAGGATCAGGGTATCGAAAGCGTCCTGCGGGAGATCTTCCCGATCACCAGCTACGATGGCAGCATTACACTGGAGTATGTCCGCTACGAACTTGGTAAACCCCGCTATACACCCGAAGAATGCCGTCAGTTGCGGTTGACCTACGGCCGCCCGTTCCGCGTCTGGCTGCGACTGCTCAAAGAACAGCCAATTGAAGAAGAAGTGTTCCTGGGCGACATCCCCATCATGTTAGGGGGAGGCGAATTCATCATCAATGGCGCGGAGCGAGTGGTGGTCAACCAATTGCATCGCAGTCCGGGCATGGATTTCATGATGGATTCAGAACAAGGTTCGGATCGCGAATCACCCAGTTGCCGGATTATTCCGGAACGCGGCAGTTGGATCGAAATCAACATTTCCAAAAAAGATACGTTGGTGGTCCGTATTGACACCAGCGGGAAGTTCTCGGCGATGACGCTGCTCCGCGCGATGTCGCCAAAGTTCAGTGAGAATTCCGATATTCTTCGAGCCTTTTATGAGACGACTAAAGTCAAGGTCGTTGACCGACGCAGCGCCGCCAAGATTGAAGGCAAAGTCGCGGTGGACGATGTGGTGTACCCGTTAGGTTCGGAAAGCCCTGGCGAGATTATTGTCGAGGCTGGTCGGAAGATTACCAAAGCCCAAGCTGAGATCATCTGCGCAGCGGGTGTCAAAGGGCTGGAAATCATGACGGCCCCCAAAAATCAGTTGATTATCAACTCTTTGGAAGAAGACAATTCCACCAGTCATCAAGAGGCTCTGCTGCGAATCTACCAGCGATTGCGACCAGGTAATCCGGCTGCGTTGGAAAAGGCTATGGCGCTGTTCCAAGAGAAATTTTTTGACGCGAATCGTTATCGATTGGGTCGCGTGGGTCGGTTCCGAATCAACCGGAAGCTGGGGTCGAATGTCCCGGAATCCGA
>DAOLCX010000098.1:0-7451 GCA_035327685.1 Pirellulaceae bacterium
GTAGAATCGAACCCCTGTGAGTGCCGCAGATCGATTCGTCCAAGCCAACGTGTTTTGTCGAACGACTCGCTCGACGCACCCTATATTGTGTGAACGGTTACCAGCCAAGCCGCAAACCGATGAAATTCTGCTAAATTGGCGGGAATGAATCTGCCAGACGAACAATCGCGTTATTCCCGGCAAATGCGGCTGCCTGCAATCGGGAACCAAGGCCAAGAGCGATTAGCCCAATCGCGAGTGTTGTTGGTAGGCATGGGAGCTTTGGGAGCCTGCTCTGCCGAGTTGTTGGCTCGCGCGGGGATCGGCCATTTAAGACTGGTTGATCGAGATATTGTTGAACTCTCCAATTTGCAACGACAACTTCTATACTCGGAAGATGATGCCCGGCAGGGTTTGCCCAAGGCCATCTGCGCGGGGCAGCGCCTCGCACAAATCAATTCACAGATTTCCCTGGAGCCGATTGTTGCGGATGTCACATTCCAGAATATTGAACAACTTGTCGATCAAATCGACTTGATTGTGGACGGGACAGATAACTTCGAAACCCGTTTCCTCATCAACGACATTTCCGTGGCTCGCGGCATTCCATGGATTTATGGCGGGTGTTTGGCTTGTGATGGTCAAACGATGAATATTCTCCCGGGCGACACTGCTTGTTTGAGTTGTTTAATGCCGGACGGCCCACCAACCAGTGGCGAGTTGCCAACTTGTGACACGGCCGGAGTCCTTGGCGCTGCCGTGACGCTTGTCGCTTCGCTACAGGTTGTAGAAGCCATCAAATTCCTGAGTGGCAATGCCACAGCGATGTCCCGTGAATTGAGAGCGGTTTCGTTATGGGATAATCGAATGCGCTCGTTGATCATCGAGCGGCGCGCAAGGCCGGTCCTTGAAAGCGGCCAACATCATGAGAAATGCGATGTTTGCACCACCTGTGTGACAAGACAATTTCCCTGGCTCAACGGTCAATTGGGAAGTGAGTCCACCATACTTTGCGGTCGAAACGCAGTGCAAATCTCTCCCGACCGCAATCAGATCGTCGATTTTGAGATGTTGTCAGGCAAACTAACTGGCTTGGGAGAGATTCAACAGACGCCGTACTTTTTGAGGGTTCGATCGGGTACGCTCGAAATGACTCTGTTTCCGGACGGCCGCGCTATCGTATCGGGCACGGATCAGATCGCAATTGCGAAGTCGCTGTTCGCTCGATTAGTCGGCCACTAGTGCTGTGTCGGGATTTAATAGTGGAGTTTGTTGATTGCGGTGCGACGCGGAGCGTCGCGCGACAAATGCAGGTCACCTATGTAGGTCAGCATGTCCCAGGCTGATACCGCACCCAAGGTCTCGATGGTCACAGTACACGACTTCCTAAACCACGCCAAAAAAACACTGCGACCGAAACCACTATCGTGGTTGGGTATCTTGAGGAACTTCAGCCGACCTGGCTGAAGGCACCTCCGAAAACCCAAAGAAATGTTCGGTAGTGAAGGGAATCGGACGGTCGTACTCTGTTAGTTCAGAATCGGATTTCGTCAAGTTGGATTCGGCGAAACGATAGCCATCAAAAATGGTTCCGCGTGTAAATGGTCCAGCGCCAAGTAGCCAAGTGCTGCGCGCCGTGCTTTCAGCCTTGGAAATACCCGATTGCCACACCGGTTGCCGAGTCTGTCGGTCGTATGCAAACACGGCTACTTTCGTGAATCCGGATTGGTTGCTGCTGCGCGCCAATGCAATTTCCGGGAGCGGAGGTAGCAATGCCCCCCCGGCAACGCTCGATGCGGCTTGGGTTAAATTGTTGGTTGCCGGAATACCATAGATCATATCGTTACCATTCGTCGCTAGCGTCCCCAGACGGGGCTCGACAATGATGTCGGCTTCCTGCCGGTCATCTTGTAGCAAACAACGGGATGCCACCAGCGCCTGTCTCAACGAGCTGATGACGTAGTCGGCATTGACGAAGTTCTGCCCTTGGGCCGGACGCAAATAGGTCGTGTCCAGGAACACCTTCTTTCCCGAGATCGGACGAAAGTCGATGCGCGCTACGGAGTTATCCACCGCATCGCTCATCAACAGTTGTTCCGTGGCCATACGGCTGGTCACCGTTCCGCAACCACCGCATATGGTCATGAGCAACACCATGCAACACAGGCGATGCCTGCGAAACGCCGATTTTGGTTTTGCAACTTGCGATACCAAGAGTTCGTACCTTGATTGGTTCTCGTAATTGGCAAGTCGGGAAAGCCGTTGCCTGCCCACTTTCCGGTAACCTGGCGGACTATAGCGTCTCGCAAAATTCGGGAGAATACGAAGTTTTCAAGAGATAAAGGAGTCTTTTTCGGGTCGTGTAACTTCCAACTTCAAGAAATCGCCGGTTTTGCACCTGAAATCGCCAGCCCCCGGACGTCCAATTCGTGGGTTGCGTTGCACCTGACGAGGCGATGCGCAATTAATTGGGCACCTTCCACATCAACATCTGGGGAAAACGGGGAGTTTCAAACGAAGAACGCAAACTGTTGAAAATAGGTGTTTTATGGGTGCAAAAGTAATCTTGACCCACCCAGAGCGTTCATTATAATTCCGGGCGCACTGGCAAACCGGGTAAACTTGGCGAAATGTAACGATTCCCCACTTTATTGGATTGCCAGAATGCATCGGTGAGGAGTTACATTGAGTTCGAGAGTGTTCAGAACCTGAAGCGGTTTGGATGCGCGGCTTGAGACAGTTGGATCGGGCCAGGAAACAACGCGTGCCGGACCATCACTAGGGAGAGGATGGTTAATCATGACCTCAAAAACCGTGTTCACAACGGGCGAAGCGGCAAAAATATGCAAAGTCAGCCAGCAAACGATCATCCGCTGTTTTGACAATGGAACGCTGAAGGGATTTCGCGTTCCGGGGAGTCGATTCCGTCGCATTCCGCGAGACCAGTTATTTGCCTTTATGCGAGATAATGGCATCCCGACAGATGCTTTAGAAAGCGGAAAACGCAAAGTGCTCATCGTGGACGACGACCAAGACTTGGTTGATCTGATGACGGAAGCCTTTCAGATCGATGGCCGCTTCGATATCAAGACAGCCAATAATGGATTCGACGCCGGGATGCTGGTCAAAGAATTTCGCCCGGACCTGGTGATCCTCGATTTGATGTTGCCGGATGTTAATGGCAAGGAAGTTTGTCAGCGGGTCCGTATGGATCCCACCATGGAAAGCGTAAAAATCATTTGCATTTCCGGGATGGTCGAACGCGATAAGATCGATGAACTGCGTGAAGCAGGGGCCAACGATTTTATGAACAAGCCGTTTGCGATGGACGCACTTTTGGAACGGTCCTGCGCCATTCTGGATTTGGAATTCGCTGCGGCCTGACAACAACGCTGTTGACTTCGGCGACTCGGTGCCTGGGTCGGCGTATCGCGGTGCCGATATGGTCTAATCGTGTTGTCGATCGCGAATGGGTAGCATGGGTCGACGTCGCAGCACCGAACAATGACGACGATTTGCCCATCACCTGTCTTGCTGGGCAATCAATTGGCCGGTAGTGGCGAAATAACTTCAGACTCAGCAGCGGCGAGATGTTCAGTTTCTTTCGGCTTCCCGATGCGTTCCCCGCCCTTCTTTGCCCTGCCGACGATCTGCTCGCACTGTGGGTGTGCCACCAAGCATCATTGCCTCGAACTGCACCTGACGTACTAGCGATTTGGCCCGCCGATAAACGAGACAACAGTATTCACGTTCAGGCGTTGCTTCATCACCCCACCATCCTGGCGGCTGCGCTAGTACGCTTCAAATTCACTCACCAACAGTATTGTCTCGATGTTGAAACGCTCGCGGAGTGGTTGGCACAACAGTCACTTGATGCAGTATTCGCAGGGGGCGACTCAGCGTGGATAACGAACGATCCGACAGCGTCTGCCAAAACAACTGCACGTCAACTTAAACGTATGTGGAAGGCCTCTCAGCAGGTGCGCCGTTGGCGGCGGCATTCCGTCGATTGGCGACACTGGTCCCGTGCTCTCAGTAAACTCATTAGAAATGCCTCTGGATGGTCGCGAAAGTTGAGTAAACGTTTGATCAAACAGACGCTTTCCAAATCCCTTGCCAAAGACTTGTCGCTGGTTGCAAACCGACTAAGAAAACGCAGCGAAAGTGCGAACCGTTTGGCCGAACTTGCGATTCACGCGATGCGTGACCCGGTCGTTGAAAAACCAAGGGGCACCGCGTCATTGCCTGTTGTTGCTAATGGTCCGTTGACAAATGGCCAGGCCTTTGACGAGCGATTGTGGCTCGCAAAAATGGAATCGCTCCGTCAATTCGCATATGGCGCAAGCCACGAATTGAACAACCCGTTGGCTAATATCGTCATGCGTGCCCAGTCGCTGCTACGACACGAAACCTGCGTGGATCGAAGAAAAAAACTGCAAACGATCGAAACTCAGGCGCTTCGAGCCCATGAAATGATCTCTGATGTGATGTTGTTTGCACATCCACCCCAGCCCAGATTCGACAGCGTTGACCTGCGGGAATTGGTCGGCAGTGTGTTGATCGAGATGGAGCCCATGTTCGCAACGCGCCGAATCGAGGTGCGGCAGTCCGCAGAGGGACAGTTTACGGATTGGCAGGTCGACGTGACCCAGTTGGCTGAATGCTTGAGAGCGTTGTTCAAGAATGCAATCGAGTCGATTGGCCAGGATGGTTGGATGAACGTTTCATTGGCGCGAGACGAGTCGGAAGCGAGATTATCCATCTGCGACTCCGGTGCGGGTATCGACCCCCACATCATTCAACATATTTTTGATCCGTTTTTCTCAGGGCGTGAAGCAGGCCGGGGCTTGGGGTTTGGGCTGAGCAAAGCCTGGCGTATTGTGCAACTTCACGGCGGGCGCATTACCTGCATCAATCCCATAGCCGGCCACACCACTTTCGAAATCGCGCTGCCCCAACATCAAAACGGATCTGTGTCCATGTGAAGCCGCAACGCCACCGCGACGACACCTGGGCAGACGTCTCATCACCTCGAAAACCGCTACAATGGACACGCGGATTCCTCTCAATATTCTGAGGGAATTTTCGAATATACGGCCAACATGCGCGACATACGTGGCCGGAGCTTAGACAGTCTTTTACGGAGCGCTAGAACGCCATGGTGACGCTGTTTTTCGAAATGCTTCAACCCATCAACCTCGTCCCAACTATTTTGTTACTGTTGGCCGCCGCTTATTGGGTTTTAGTGTTTATCGGGGTCGTAGCGGATGATTGGTTTGATATCGACTTTGACGGCGCCGAGGGATCCACGCCGTGGATGGGGGCTTTCAAGTTCCTCCATTTCGGTGATGTCCCCGCCATGATCGTTGTGTCGCTGTTTATTGTCTTTTTTTGGGCTTCGACAATCATCAGCAATCATTACTTCAATCCCACCCTCAGCGTGTGGGTGGTCGCTTTTTTGTTGATTCCCAACATCGTTGTGAGTATTCTCGTAACTAAAGGGTTGTTGTTTCCAACGGTCAAGTTATTTGCCAAGTTGTCTCCTCCTCAGTCGCACGACAAAGCCAATTTTGTCGGGCGGTTAGCCGTAGTCAACACCAGTGAAATCAGTGAAGAATTTGGTCAGATTGCCATTCAACATGACGGTCCACCAATTGTGTTCAATGCTCGTTGCTTTGGCAGCCGGCCGCGAAAAGGAGACGTTGTGGAAATCGTGGAATATCAACCGGTGACCGACACCTTCGTCGTTCGCCTGTCTAAACGGATGGGGTAACACACATGCTGAACCTGCTCATCGCCCAAGGGAACCCAGGCAACGTAATGATCGTGGTCGTGGTATTCCTGCTGGTGTTGTTTATTGGCATTGCAGCCTTCGCGATCCGCTGCATGAAGAAGGTTGAACAGGGAACAGCCTTGGTCCGCAACGGCTACGGCGGAACCGTCGTCAAATTCACCTGGCTCTTCGATATCCCTGTGCTTCATCGGACGGAATTGATGGACATCTCGGTGAAGCGGATCGAGATCGATCGTCGCGGATCCGACGGCTTGATTTGTAAAGATAACATTCGCGCCGATTTGAAAGTGGCCTTCTTTGTCCGGGTCAATAAGACTCCGGAAGACGTCCAGAAAGTCGCCCAATTCTTAGGATGCCGCCGTGCGTCGGAAGAAAAAGCGTTGATTGCACTGTTTGAACCCAAGTTTTCCGAAGCCCTGAAAACGGTTGGCAAGAAGTTTGATTTCGTAGAGCTGTACACCGCCAGGGAAAAATTCCGTGAAGAGATCATCCGCTTGATCGGCACCGATCTTAATGGGTACGTGTTGGATGACGTGGCGATTGATGGCCTGGAGCAAACTCCCTTGGAATACCTCAACACCAACAATGTGTTGGATGCCGAAGGTATCAAGAAAATCACGGAACTGACTGCCCAGGAACAAGTCCGCGCGAATTTTATCCGTCGCGAACGCGAAAAGACCATCGAGAAGCAGGATGTGGAAGCCCGTGAGGCCATTTTGGCCTTGCAGCGACAACAGGCCGAGGCCGAAGAAAAGCAGGCGCGCGAAATTGCTGAAGTGAAAGCGCGACAACGCGCGGAAGCCCAAGTGGTGGAGAATCAGGAACGACAACGGTCCGAACTGGCCCGCATTGCCGCGGATGAAGAAATCGCTGTGGCCGACGAAAACCGGCTGCGGACCATCATCGTCGCCGCCAAGAATAAAGAACGCACGGATGCAGTTGAAACCGAACGCGTGGCGAAAGACCGCGACTTGGAAATTACTGAACGCGAGCGGATTGTCCCTTTGGCCCAAATCGAAAAGGACAAAGCGGTCGAAGTCGAGCGGAAAAACATTCAAGAAGTGATCCGTGAACGAGTGGTTGTCGAACGCGCTGTCGTCGAAGAAGAAGAGCGGATCAAGGATACAAAAGAATATGCCGGCGCGGACCGTAAAAAGCGTGTCGCCATTACTGAAGCCGAAGAGCAGGCGCAACAAGCTTTGGTTCAGGAAATCAAAGCGGCTGAGGCCGAGAAACAAGCTGCCAGTCATCATGCAGAGACGATTGTGATCCGAGCCGAAGCCCAACGCACGGCCGCTGAAAAGGAAATGGAAGCCAAGAAACTGCTGGCAGATGCCGTGCGCGTTGAAACCGCCGCCCCTGGCCTGGCCGAAGCGGAAGTACTTCAGCGCAAATTTGAAGCCGAGGCCCGTGGCAAAGAAGCCTTGGCTCAAGCCGTCGAGAAGCAAGGACAGGCCGAAGCCCATGTGGCCGAACTGAAATTTGCTGCCGAAGCGAAGGGCATTACAGAGAAAGCCGAAGCCATGAAGTTGTTCGACGGGGTCGGCCGTGAACATGAGGAATTCAAGCTGCGGTTGAACAAAGACAAAGAAGTCGAACTGGAAGCCATCGGCATCCAGAAAGCGATCGCCGAAGCCCAAGCCGCGGCCGACGCGATCCGCGCCGAGGCCGAAGCCAA
>DAOLCX010000099.1:0-7417 GCA_035327685.1 Pirellulaceae bacterium
GAACGCCGGCGCCGAGTACTTGAGCCAGATCCCCCGCCGCAGGCATTTGTTGCAGCAAATATTGCGAGACAGAGATGGCTCCCTGGGTATGTTGAAAGGGATAGGCCATCAAAGACGTAAATGTCGGAAACACCGCCAGATGACCATGCACGCGATCCATGGATGCTCGAAATGCGGCATCGTGTACAAACACATCATTCTGGGCGGCGCCGACAAAACTCTCCAGCGTCTCCAGGTCGTCCACAAACTCCTTGAGGAACTCGCGCTGATTGTAAAAACTGGCCCAAATCAACAACACCGAATTGACGTGCTCGACAATCGACGGTTCCAACTTCAGCGTGGCGACGACTTTTGGCGATCGCAGCATCTCCAGCACGTCCGCCAATCGTCGCCCCAGCAGTTGCCTAAACGAAATATTGCCGGAAGTGACCGATTCCAAGTCGAAATCGATCCTCTGGCGCTGCGCATGGATCTCCTGCAAAGATCCAGTGGGCAAAGGACACACGGCTTCAGGCACCGCCCCGATGGCTTCAAACCAGCGTCGCGCGGTGACCAATTGCCGCCGTTGTTCACGCAGTTGTTCTTCTCGCTGCGCGGAAAGCGCATACGGCGGCAAGTAGTGCTGTAACTCGTCCCGATACTTGCGACACCAAGTGGCAAATTGCCGCGGATCCACCGCCGCACCCAATTGGTGACGAGGAAGTTCCAGAGTCCTCAGTCCGAACAATTGACCCAGGAAATAGCGCTCGGCAGCCTCAATCTCCAGGTTCTCGCGTTTGCGCTGTTGCACCAGGCTGTCCGTTTTCTGGACTTGTTGCGGATTGAAGTCACTCGTAAGGGCTTGCTGATAGTATTCGATGGTCAGCAATTGGCCGAGTCCGTAAGGATCGGACAAAAGCTGCTCGGCAGGGAGGTCTAAAGTGAAGATACCCTGGGCTCGCTCGCGAACCACATTGTCGATCCGCTCGCGGTCTGACGGATGTGAATCGTGCCACTCCGTTTTGACTTTCAAGAGTTCCCGTTCCATTTCACGGAACTTATCCGGCGAAATGCGATCGACGTTGGCTACCACCAGTGCCGGCAGATTGTCGGGGAGTTTCTTTTCTGTCTGAAAGCGATCCATATCGCTGATCGCGGCTTCTTCGCAAACATTCAACAAGCGCAGGCGCTGGCATGTTTGGGCAAACACCTGACTCCCAACCAAATGGGCTTCCACACGATCCGCATCAAATTCCATTTGCCGCAACATGTTGGCCGTCAGAAAATGGCCGATGAACACGAACGCCATAAATGCCAAGCGAACCACCATCACCACATACTGGCCGATGACAAACGGCAGGCGGAAAGGACCTCCCGATTGGGCGCGTTCTTCCAGGAAAGCGTCCCAATTATCGCGCTCAAATGCGATTTGAGCAAACCAATTGTTCAAACCGTGAATGACATAGGTCACACGCATTCCCGACCTTTGCCGAAAGTGCGCGAATTCATGTGCGATCACGCCCGCCAGTTGACGTGCGTTTAACCCCAGAATCAGTGGCATGCCCACCGTCAATCGCATGCGCGTGTCCCACCAGCCGCCGACAAAACTGGCAGAAGCATTCACCGCCAAATTGACCGAAATTCGATCCGGTGGTAGAGCATGCACGGCGCGGCAGATGAAAGACACAAACTCGAAGAATACCGGTTCCTGCTCGGCACTCAAATCCAATGTTTGAAATTGCTCATCGGCGCGGCTCAACAATGGTTTGACCAGAGCCAACCACACACTCCCCCCAATGATCAACGGAACGCTGTACCACATGACGACAAACAACTGCAATTGCAGCAGAGCCCAAAAAGCTAACCTTAGCCAATTCAACAGCGTCAGAGTTAATCCGGTGACAAGCAGGAAATAGATGCCCACCAAAATCAGAAAGATAGTAGCGACCCCGACCAGGGCAATTCGGTATCCTAACTTCACCTCGACCGGCTGAATTGTCTCGCGGAACGCTTGCCTGAGCAATTCGCGCAGCTCATCCCGTGTCGGAGGAGCGGCAGTCTTTACAACCGAGACAGTTTCGATAGTTCGATCTGCAGTCGTTGCCATCAGAGTTTGTCCACTACCAGACCAAACCCGCTGACCCGAAACCCTTCGGTCGAAAAGTAGATGCCGAACACTGGGCGGCCATCCCCTGCCAGTGGCACCGTTCGGTCGTTGGCACCGGGAGGCGTTCCCAACCATTCCCCTTCGATAGTGTCGCTTGTGTCAAATCCTCTTCCCTGAACTTTGAAAAACGTCGCCTTCAACCCGACAATGCCCTGATTCCTTTCGTGGACGGTCAATCCACCAATCGCATACCCCGGCTGGGCCAAAATGCGGTGCGCTGCCGACTCGTCAAAGACTGGGCAAATCACCTCCAAGTAACCGCCCGGTTGCCGAAAGCTGAAGTCCAGCCCCAACATGGGACGTTGTTCCGGGTGGATTAAGTAAGTCACGTTGGCGGCGTTTCGACCGACAACAGGCGTGAGCACATCTGGCCCAAACGTCGACCGCTGCGTATGGCGATGCTGCATCATGTCCCGCCGCAAACGATGGATTTGATTGGTGATCTCGAATCGGCGGGAGTTCTCTCGCGCCTGGTTCATCAGGCCTTCGACAATCTCGTCGGGATCGTCATGTTCAAAATCGTCCTCATCAAAAGGATTGCCAATCGGTGGGCGACGGGCCGACGGTTGATTTGCGGTGGGAGGAGTGTTCGATGCGATCTGGGGAGTTGCCGAGATAAACGGAAGCTCGTCCAAGGCGGCCACCAACCAGGTCGCTTCATTTTCCGAAACGTCCAAAACAGCGCTGTAGAAAGAATCAAAACTCCTTATCGACGCAGACGATTCGACATCACCCGACCTGCCTGCAACCACTATCCACACCAGCATCGAATCGTTGCCAAACAGGCGAAGTCGCACGGCGCGCTCGCCCCCTCTGCTCATCCCGCGCAGTTCAGCAAACGGGTGCTTGTCGCCCAATACAGTTTGCCGTTGACCCGACAAGATTTCCTGACCCCGTTTATAGTGAGCCAGCACGGCGCTGCGCAAAGAGACCGGCGATATCTGTCGCGCAGCGTCATGTTCCACCTTCAGACCTCCCATGGCAATCTGCAATCCGTCAGGTAAATCACAAAACTGTTCCTTGAACGCCAACTTCTCTTTGCCGACCACCAGCGAACCCCACCGCGTTTGCGGTGCCAGCGGGAAGTCGGCACCACAGGGATAGTCGGACAACGTGACGTTTCTCCAGTCGTAGGTCGGCTTCGGTGCGGCCGCCGGCTCGGGCGCCTTTCTTGCGGGCTGTTGTAGCGATCCCGATCCCACGTTGTCCGTCGATCCCGCAGGGCGATTCGATGGAATGCCTCCAGAAAAACCGGGAAGAGGATTACTAGGCGAAATCGGTTGTGTTTCAGGTTGTTTTCCCTTCAACTCCCTCGCCTTTTGCACCCAAGATGGAGGTGCCCGTTTGGAAGATTCAGGTGGGATCAACGGATATCCCATCGAAGTCTTGACCCACGGCCCTCCGAAACCCAAGACCACTACCAAAATCAATGAACCGCCCCCCGCGACCAAAGCCTGGACCGGCTGACCTAACATGCTGAATAATAGCAACAGTCCGCCGAACAACCCTATCCCTGCGCCCGCGTAAGGCGAGTAGTTTCCCATGAAATCAAAGATGGCAAACTGTAGCGAAGCCAGCATCAAAATTGACGTGGCAATGCCAAAGGCCACCAAATACAGCCCCCATTGCACGCCAGGGCCCCAAACCAACATGCTGTCTGCCGACGATTTAGGCGCCATTCTGGAATAACTCCCTGTGACAACAGACGACATGCCTGGCGTGCTGCTCCCCGGTCCCAGCATCTGGATCGCATACTGCTCATACAGCGACGACTGCACGTTAACGGCTGCCAATGGATCTGCGTGGTAAGCACCAACCGTTGCAGCAGACACGGCGGGCGGAGTGATGACGGGTGCTAGTTCGTCAACAGACGGAGAGATCTTGGGTGGCAGGGACGGCTGCCGGCTCGGCGCAGTGTCAGCGGCCGTTGGCGACGGCGCATCCGCAACCCAATCCGTGGCAGCCAATTCTTGAGCCCCGGCATCTTCCGTTGCCAGCATATCGGGTGTCAATAACATACAAGGCTCTTCGGCAACCGCCCCCGCCGCAATTCGAAAAACGGTTTGGCATTTGGGACAGCGCACTTTTCGACCCCGCAATTCTTGGCGGACGCGAATTCGTTGGGAACAAGCTGGGCAGGCTGCGTATTCGTCCATTTCTCTCACCTTCAAACGACTGGCTTTACATGGCGATTACTGGTCAGCGGATCGTCGATCCTTTCAGGCAGAGATGGTCGGCCTCAGGTTCGGAAAATCCGCCAACACATTCCACTGACAGACTACCCAGACATTCTGTGTCCGTCAACCATTTGTTTCTGATAGGTGGATGACCATTTCCAGCACAACGCGGGAGCCGGGATTGGCCGCAACACGGCAGCGGTCTGAAGTAGGGCTGGCCCGACTGCCGAAGCTTGCATGACCTGAAAAAGACTCCCGACCCCCTTTGGCGTCCTCTACGCTATTTCGCGTTGCGCCTGAGAAGGTCGCCCGCAGAACAAATGCCGATTTCCAGAGCGGTGCCGAGGTCAGCCTGTCCGGCGATGCTGTCGAGCCAGAAAATGGCCTCCGGCCGCATTCGCAAAACCCAGCACAAGAGGCTATTCGAGAATGGCAAAAATAGGGAAATGGTCAGATGGAGTGCGGCCATCGCGGGATGTGCGATCGATCCCTGCCTCGTGAATCCGCCAATGTCGAGAAACACCGATCCAGTCGATTCGAGCGCCTCGTGTTTGCTCGGCATTGAAGCCACTAAAGGTCCCTTCGTGCTCCCCGCGTGTCGGATGGATCGCTCGATACGTATCGGTCCATACAGAATCTGGAGAAGACGCGCGTTCAAACAATTCCTGGTAAGGCTCGCTGCCGACGCCCGCGTTAAAATCGCCGACGACGATGCATCGGCAATCTGCTCCCAATCTGGCAGCCATCTGCCGCAACAGTTTGGCCGACTCCCAGCGCGCTGTTTCACCCTGATGATCAAAGTGAGTGTTTAGAAACAAGATATCGGGAGCATTCGGTTGACGGCGATCCTTGAGTTTGACCCACGTCACCATGCGTGGCAGCGAGCTGTCCCAACTTTTGCTCCCCACGACTTCTGGAGTTTCGCTCAACCAGAAATGTCCAGCGTCCAGCCTCTCGAACCGTTGTCGGCGAAAGTACAGCGCCATCATCTCACCGCGCTCGTCGCCATCGTCGCGTCCAACGCCAATCACCTCATATTCAGGCAAGGCCGCCGACAGTTCATCGCGCTGAATCTTGAGCGTCTCCTGAGTTCCCAACAGGTCCGGATCAAAAGCCTGAATGGTTGCGATCAGAAATCCTCGCCGCCGATTCCAGTGATTAATGCCGTCATTCGCGGTGCCATAACGGATGTTGTAGCTCATCACTCGGATGCGGGCGTCATCGCTTTGATGCGCGTCTGGCATCCCCAACGCGCTGGCCAGCCACGCTGTTGCGATCCACATCAACAAATGGTTCATCATAAAACCTGGCCTTAATGTAGTTACCGTTCAGAACATTGTAGAACAATGGTCCTCAATGGTTCGAAACCTAGACTGATAAGTTTCCCAGGGCATTGGGTGACAGACTCCGCTCGTGAATCGAAAACCCGGACCCATAGCGAAATGCTTGTTTGCGTTATTCCTTAGGCACTGCCGCTTCGCGGATGACCGCTCCCTGGTCGTCACTGAGAATCAGAATCGCAAACCGATCAATCTGATCCAACGACTGATTGCTCAGTGAAACATAATCAAATCGCCCGCGGAGGTCAGTGTAACCATCCTTGTAGAACTCCACCCGGCCGGTTTGTTTCCGTGCAAAGACTTTGACATACACCTTGGCCAACGGTTGACCGCTGGATTCCGACAGCACGCGCAATTGACCGTAGTTTTCCTGTAATTCAACGATCAATGAATGGGCGTAATAGGCCCGTGACTTGATTTGACCGCCACCGCGCACTTCAATCATCAGATTGGCGTTGTGCAGCGTAGCCGGCAAATCGATTTCGGTGCGGTGCTGATCCGCGGCCAGTGCCACCATTTCCCGGTGATTAGGTCGGATCAACGCAAAACCCTGTGACGTTTGTTGGATGAACGGGTTGCGGCTGAAAAGCAGCTCGATGTCCATCTGATAGTAACGAATCTCGACTTCATTCAGATTGCGATGGTCGATCAGGATCTTGCGGGCTTCGATCGTGAATTCCAGAGCGGGGGCTTGCGCCGCCAGCTCGTCTTGCCGTTGCTGCCGGTCGCGCGCATCTTGAGCCACCGTGGCACCACCGCGAATTTCTGCGACCTGTGACAATACATTGCCAAACAGGTTCCGCCAACGTTCGTGGGGGTAATCGGCATACGGTCTGGCGATGGCCTCGGCTTCGTCAATGGCTTCCCGGTAAAACGCCAGATAAGCCGACAGGTAGTCATTGGGCATCTGTTCAACAAGCTGCGATCGATCCAGTCGTCCGAAATGGTCCAAAGCTTCTTCTATCCGATCTTGTAGAAGTAGGTAATAGACCAGTGCCAGCCGATCTTCGTTGGACAAGGCGGGCCGACAGGCCAACGCGTCCAGCAGTTGGTGGTATTGCTGATAAATACGGGCGTTGGTAATTTGTCGCCGTATCCCCAGCGTATGAGCGCGAGCGTTGACCAGCGGCCAGTATTCGCGATGTTCATACCATCTTTGATCGACCGGATCGACCGTCACCAAGGGGCTTTCCAGCGCGGGGCCCAATTGCCGCAGGAAATCCGTGGCGTGCCGCAAGTACTCGCCAATCGCCAGCGAGTCATTGTGTTTGACACCATAGGACCAGAGTGTGGTGTCGAAAGCCCTCCGCTCCCGGAGTGTGGCCAGAACTTGATTGAACAAATCCCGGTTGTTCATCCGAAACGCGATCTTTCCCAAATCAATCGCCAGGATGTTTTCCGTTTCGAAGTATCCCAGCACTTCTGAATCGGATCCGTGTTGCGAAAGATAGGCCCAGGAGCGACGATCGATCTGAGAGGGCCGGTCGACAACACGAAACGTTTGCCCGGCGGCCGCGGCCACCACGCGCTGCTCGATGGAAACGTGAGCCGGGAAGTGTCCGAACTCACCCGCGTGCGGAAAGTAAAAGTGATATTCAAACGCCTGAGTACTGAACGGTGCCAGTTCCAATTGCCTCGAGCGGGTCATCTGGCTTTTGGCGACAGGCAACGCACCGACCGGAATCTGCACGAGCAAATCCACCAGTTGTGGCGTCGAAGTCGGGTTGGTCAACACGACTTGAGCGCCATACGTG
>DAOLCX010000100.1:0-7398 GCA_035327685.1 Pirellulaceae bacterium
CATAGCTTTGAAATCTCTGGCAAACACCCATCAACGAACGGAACAGCCTGGCGCATGGTCAGGCTTCAGGAAAATGAAGTCAATATCGTAAATCGCTCAAATCTTGCGACCAATGCGACATTTTGTCCAGCGGGGATACGCTATTTCTTAGATTTATTGGAAGGGACCAAGAGCCTTTCTCGATCACACCCGCCACGCCAGCAAGGGGGCACTCGTTTGTGATTCGGGGTGGTATTTCGGGTTCAGGGGTTTGATCTAAGACAGGAGGCCGTTTGATCGTTCAGCGCTGTTTCCCTGCCAGACTTTTGCCCGATTGCCCTTTAGTCAAACTAGTTTTTCGGCAAAAATTAGGCCATGAGCGAACCAGATACCATCGAACTCCAGGACCGCTTGGAGCACTACGACTATGAATTGCCCAAGCAATTGATCGCCCAGTCCCCGCTGCCGACTCGCGATCAAGCGCGATTGCTGATCGTGCACCGCGAAACGTCAGCGATTTCACATGCACATGTCCATGACTTGCCCCAATTGCTGAATCCAGGCGACTTGTTAGTGCTGAACGACACGCGCGTGATCCCGGCCAAATTGGTGGGCTTTCGGGCATCGACCCGCGGGCGGTGGCAAGGTTTGTTTTTGGAGAGCGATGAGCATGGTGTCTGGAGGGTGCTGGCCAAGACGCGCGGCAAGTTGCAGCCGGGTGAGAAAATCGTCCTGCAAGACCGGCACGGTACGGAGGGACTGGAGTTAACAGCGGTGGCCAGACTAAGAGACGGGGCCTGGGCTGTGAAACCGGTATCGGATCGGCCATGGAATGAACTATTGGAATCGGTGGGGCGGGTCCCTTTGCCGCAGTATATTCGCGAAGGCAACATGGTGGACGACGACCGCCGACAATACCAAACGGTTTATGCCTCGAAACCGGGTTCGGTGGCAGCTCCGACCGCTGGTCTGCATTTCACCAAGTCGCTGCTGGAGCAGTTGATCGATGTGGGTGCGCGTATCACCAGGGTGACGTTGCATGTGGGGACTGGGACGTTCAAACCGATTGCGGTAGACGATATTGGTCAACACCAGATGCACAGCGAATGGGGTTCGATTGACGACAAGGCCATCGCCGCGATGCGCGAGGCCCGCCAGGTGGGCGGTCGGGTGATTGCCGTCGGCACTACCACCACACGGCTGTTGGAAACGCACGCACGGCACGATCCGACGCTGCCTTGGAGTGGTCGGACAGAATTGTTTATTCGCCCCCCCTTTGAGTTCAAGGCCATCGATGGGCTCCTGACCAATTTTCACTTGCCCCGCAGCACGTTGTTGGTCTTGGCGAGAACCTTCGGGGGTGATGAGTTAATCGCTCGGGCTTATCGCCTGGCTGTCGAAGAACGATATCGTTTTTACAGTTATGGCGATGCGATGATCATTTTGTGAACTAACGGACCAACGCTCAATGTCTGGACGCGCCTATATCCTCTGTCGGTTTGCCCGCGAAAGCAACCTTTACCGTCCGTGGTTGCAGCGACTGTCCCTGCCTGTCCATGTGGTCGATACAACGTTGATCGGTTGGAAGGTCCCAGACGATGCCGCGATCTTGATCACCCACATGCATTACCGGTGGGACGAGTACCAAGTGCTGCGGAGCGTATATGCCCTCGACCGCGTGCCGATTCTGATTCTCGCCGATGGGGTCATGGAGTACCGCAACATTTATGAACACCCCGACTTAGCGGATGGTTGTATTTTCCAGCCCGTTGTAGGACATAAGTTGGCCTGTTTGGGCCGGGCTCAAGCGCGGATCGTCGAATCGTGGGGAAACGTAGGGAAGTGTGAGATCGTGGGCTTACCTCGATTGGATGCGAGTTTCAGCCAACCAGTTGAGCCACGGGAAGAGCAAGGTCCATTTCGGTTGCTGATCGCCACGGCGACCACGCCAGCCTTTAATGCAGTTCAGCGCCGCGCGGTGATCCAATCGCTCGGTCAAATCAAGAATATCATCGAGGAAATGGGGCAGGTACACGGCAGGCCGATTGAGGTCCAGTGGCGATTGACCGATGGCTACGATTTCGAGTTGGGAATCACCCCACCCGACACACAACAACAAGTCCCGCCTTTGGACGAAGCCATTACCCATGCCGATGCTGTCATGACGACCCCATCAACCTTGTTTTTGGAAAGCGCACTTCGAGGAAGACCCACCGCCTTATTGGATTTCCACCTCGCTCCGCAGTTTATCGCGTCGGCCTGGACTATTAGTGAGCCTCAACAAGTTCGTTCGATCATATCGGACCTCGCACAACCGCCAGCGGCCAAGATGCTGTTTCAGTGGACTTCCTTGCACGATCAACTGCGCTTTGACGGCGGCGCCACCGATCGGATGGTCAGCTTGATTGAGGAGATGGTTTGGGCCGGGCGCGAATCCCGCTCGGCGGGATTGCGAGTGCACCTGCCGGCGCGGCTGGTCGATGATCCGGATGCCGGGTTTGCGAGGGTCGAGCCTTTTTTTGATTTGCGTCGATTGTTTCCGGCCAACTCAACTTTCCACAATCAGGATTTGGCGGCCATGCAGGTGGAGCTCAATCTGGCCGTAGAACGCTTGAAAGATAAGGAAGATGCGATTCGCAATCTCAAAGCCCAACTCGCCTATTTGCGGAAACGGATGTCAGAGGGTAAGACTCAGTACAAAACACTCAAGGGCCGGCTGCTCAAGGCGCGGGGGCGACTGAAAAATTTTCGCGAGCAGGTTGCGCGGCTCATGAAGCAAGTCTCTGAGCTGTCCGGAAAATCTGAAACGTCCCCCAGTACTTCTCCGGAGAAATCCAAGCCATGAAACAGTACGATCCCACTCAGCCGATCATTTACACGCACATTCCCAAATGTGCCGGGACGAGTGTGGTCCAATTGCTGCGGCAATGGTTCGGGCCGGCTTATCACAAGTTGAACCAGGACGAGAGCAAGGATATCTTGTTGCCGCGCGTCGAGACCCGCGACGAGCAAGGAAACTGGTTGCCGTCGGTCAAGTGCATCCACGGACATTTCAATCATGGCCGAGGGTATGGATTGCCGTATTATTACCCGGAGGTCAATCAGTACTTTACGATCTTGCGCGATCCTTTTGATCTGGTGACCTCGATGTATTTTTTTGCCAAGGGGCGCAGCGAGCGGGGCGAGTTTTGGCATCGGGGCGAGCGAGTCGATTTCTGCAAGTTGTTTCCCTCGGTAGGGGACTACCTGCGCTCCTATCCTTACTGGTTGTTCCACCACTTGCCACAAGACATCACCTTGGACAACTACCGCGCCAAACTAGAGGAAAAGTTTGTCGCCATCGGCATCCTCGAAGACATGCCGAATACTTTGTCCATTCTGGCGGAAACGTTAGGCCAACCCTATACGCCGCTTTCTCAACTGAATGTTTCGGAATACAACGAGCCCGTACCATTCCAGTTGCGCGAGCGGTTTTACCGCGATTATCCGTTATTGCAGTTGGTCTATGAGTTCGCTTTGGAAAACCACCGAGCGCGGATCAGCGCCTAACGGATAACCGTTCACGAGATTGCAGATTGTCCTCCATAGTTCGTCCCGCGATGATGGTCGGCTGAGCTAGGGTTCGGGACAATTGAGGACAATGGTTCTGCAATAAAGCCTAACGGCTAACAGTGGCACTCCATCTTGTGCTTTTCCTTATTGAGATCGGTCTTCGGTGATGTGACGCGGTCGGCCAGCATCGGCGGCGTCTTCCGACAGTTCAGGCTCTTGCCCGGTCCGTTTCCATTCGGATAGCCACTGCTCGGTTTCGCGTAACGCGGGGGCAAAACCTTGCGGACCAGGGCGAGCGACAATCGCCAACCGGCCATCGGTGCGGATCACGAATACACGATCTGGCCAGGCACTATAAGCCTGATTCACCTGGTCCTGCATATTATCGATCAGACAGGGAATCGTCAGCGCATTGTTCTTGAGCAACGATTGAGCCGTCGCACAGCGGTCTTCCAGGGTCCGGTGTTCCTTGATCCCCAGTTCCTTGGCATATTCCACCGGGCGCGCACCATCCGCAGCATGGGCCTCGCGAATATAAATCAAACGGAAATCGGCGACTTCGCGATAGGTTTGATACATCTGTTCCATTTCGCCAACCTGGCGAAGAAACGGCGGTCACGAATAGGATCCGAACAGCAAGACCACAGGTTTGACGCCGACCGACTCGCGCAAATCAAACACGGCATCATCTTCTAACCCACGGAGCACAAACGTCGGGGCCGCATGCCCGACTTTCAATGTCCCTTCCGAGCGTAGGGGAGCCCCCGAACGGCCGGGTTGCCCCAGCGCAGTCGCGTGCATCGCCAATGCACATAACCCAAACACCATGACCCCGCGATAGATTTTCATGTGGCTTCCGCTCGCCTCCTGACTGGTGAATGATCATTTTAAGCGCAACCCGGAATGGGGAAGCACTTCCGACCCCTTACGGGCACTCGTCATCAAGGTCCCAGTTTTTAAGACACTTCGGAACGCCAATTGATTCGCAACAAACACGAGAATTGTCAAAACCGCTGGAAAATACAACTCTTCAAGAAGGTCAGCCTGTCCCAAGCTGACACCTGTTCCCAAGCTGATACACCTTTTCATGTTCTAGTCGTTTAGGTCCACCTGGAAATGCCTTTGATTGAAATACTGGTTCGACACTGGCTACCGAAACAGGTAAACTTGGGTTGCAGCGACCGGTGGTTGTCTTGGTGATAAGAGCGGATACCACGTATGGTCCAGCGCATAATGGGTGATCGATGGCCACCATAAATAGCAAGATGAGGTTCACTACCGAAACGGTTCGCGGCCCGATCAGCCGTTGGGCGTTAGTCCCGGTTCGGGCGTTTGTATCCGCTAAAGCCAGGGCTAACGCCCAGCGACTGGTTCGAAGTTTGTCGCAAAATCACGATTGGACCGGGAACGGATATCTCACCTCCCAATGTAATGGCTTCCTCCGCCCGATAAGCGACTGTTTGAAGTTCTGGGCCATTTGGACTTTGGTCGTGGGCGTTGCATTTGGGTTTCGCCAGGCTGCGGCGCAACCGGTCGATGGACATGCCTGGCATCAGGTGCGGGCTGCTGAAGAACAGCAGATACAGGTGATTGAGTCTGTGTTCGGCAGCGTGGTCGCCATCTACGATTGGGATCGGCAAGGAGGCGGGTCGGGTGTGGTGATTGACCCCAGTGGAATCGCGGTGACTAACCACCACGTCATTATGGGGGCCGGCGTTCGAGGTCTGGGGGGACTTGCCGACGGAAAGCTGTACGAATGGGATTTGATTGGCTCCGATCCGGGGGGTGATGTCGCGGTGATCCAACTGCGCGGTCGCGATGATTTCCCGCACGCCAAGTTTGGAGATTCGGACACCGTGCGGGTGGGAGATTGGGCGATGGCGATGGGCAATCCATTTGTGCTCAGCGAAGACTACGCGCCGACGGTCACGCTGGGGATCGTCAGCGGCATTCAACGCTTCCAACCCGGTGCAGGGCAGAACCAGTTGGTTTATGGCAACTGCATCCAAATTGACAGTTCGATCAATCCAGGCAATTCAGGAGGCCCGCTATTCAACCGTCACGGCCAGATCATCGGCATTAATGGCCGGGGGAGTTTTCTGGATCGAGGACGAGTCAACGTTGGGTTGGGATACGCGATTTCATCGAATCAAGTTGTCAATTTTTTGCCCGACTTGTTAGCCACCAAATTGGCCCGTCATGGCACTCTGGATGCCAGCTTCGGTTTGTACGGAGGCCGAATCCGTTGTACCACGATTAACGAAGACGCGCCGGTTGCCCGGGCTGGCTTGTCGCTGGGCGATGAGTTGTTGGAATTTGAAGGCGTTCCCATCACATCCTCCAACCAATACTTGAATCTGATTTGCACCTTGCCTGAGGGCTGGCCCGCAGTGTTGAGAGTTCGCAAGTCGGACGGTGAGGAGAAAACAGTGGTCACACGATTGTTGGGACTCCCCTATCAACGTCCTCAACCACCTCCGCGCGGCGACCCTCCCCCTGGTCAACCCGATCAGCCTCCCGACGAACGCCAGCGCCGCCAACTGGAACTGCAACAAGAAATGATGGCCTTGCTGGCCGCCGAGCAGGGAAAGGTTCGCAAACCCGACGTCAATCGTCACTATGTCGACTGGCTGTGGGCGCGGTTGGTGGACCGGCAAGCAGGTACGGCGGACCCGGGGAGTGCCATCCGATGGTCCGTTGAAATCTGGCGGAAGGGAGATCCAGTCGGCGTGTCGGAATCGGAAGTGTTTTCCGATGGCCGGTGGCATACGTCATGGCGAATCGGCGAAGACCACCAGGCATTTGAATTTGACGGGGAAAACTTTTTCGCACTTGTGGATGGAAAGAACCGGCCGCTGACTTTGACGGAAGCCAAACTGATACCGATGGTGAATTTGATGATCGGAGTTGCTGTTGCCAACGTGCCGAACGCCTGGGAAACTTTGGGAAACCCGTTACTCGATGGAAGCGACAAGGCGTCAGGAAAGCCTGCGTACCGCATCAAGCTGATCGACGCCGATCGAGATTGGTTTTATGTGTGGCTTCACGGCTTGAGTCCTAAATCGGGAGATGGGCGAGTCGTGCTGTGCAAAGTCTCTCCCGATCAAGATGGAGATCGGGCGGCTGGAGCATTCCTGTTCAAGGACTGGGCCGACTGCCAAGGTTGGTTGTTGCCCATGCGCTGTTACCATGTGAAAACGCTGCTGGAATCCGAGCAGCTTGAGCTGCGGTTGCGAGACTGGCAAGTATTGTCCGAGGGTCATTCCGATGAAAGGCCATAATTACTCACTTGTGATTCGGACATTGCATGAAGTCGCGCGGGCATTGAGTCGAACCGTCTTCGTGGCAATGGCGATAAGCTCAATCCCGTGTTGGGCGCAGCCTGATTCTGAAAGGAACTCGGTTTTAAATCGTTTGATCGCCGAGCAACAGCCGCGGCTGGTCAAGGTGTTTGGCGCCAGTGTCGGCCGCGTCGAGGGATACGCTTCGGGAATCATCGTCTCCGCTGATGGACTGATTGTGACGACGCAAGGTGTCTTTTTGGAGGGCGCCCAGGTGCGCGTCGTGACCAGCGATGGCGAGGCTCATGCGGCGACTGTGCTGAAACGAGACCGCACGATCCAATTGGCGTTATTGAAGATTGATGTTGCGACACCGGATTATTATGCATTGAGTGACCAGGCCGTGGGGCAGCAAGGGGACTGGGTGGTCGCGATGAGCAATGCGTTTCGGGTGGCCGATAAAGATGAGCCACTGTCCGCGATGTTGGGTATGATCTCGTTGCGAACATCGATCGATGCTCGGCTCAATGAACGCGATGTGGCGTATCGAGGAGAGTTGGTGCTGATTGACGCCATCACCAGCAAT
>DAOLCX010000101.1:0-7381 GCA_035327685.1 Pirellulaceae bacterium
ATTCGCTCTTTGGTCATACGCGCCGATGCCGATTCGCGGATTGGATGGGGCCATGCCGCTCGCATGGTTGCGTTGGCTCAAGCCTGGCAGGCCAGGGGAGGGCAGGTGATTTGGTGCACACGGGGAGTACCCGAACTGCTGGCCGAATTGGCGGGTGACGGAGTGACCTGGCGCGACCCCGCGTTGATTCGTTACGTCGCACAGCAAGCGGCTTGGGTGGTACTGGACGGATACGAATTTGACGATGAGTATGAACGAGAGATAGCGTCCGCGGGCTGCGCACTGGTAGTCATGGACGACCATGGGCACGCGGCGCACGATAACGCGGACTTCATTATCCGGTCGGCTCATTCCGAAATCGATGATCTGTTGTTGTCCGCTCCTAACGCTGAGGTATTGGCGGGTCCCAAATTTGCTTTAATGCGACAGGAAGTGGTCCAGCACCCGCCATGGTCCACGCGCGTGCTGGAGGATCCAGCTCAGATGGTGGTCACCTGTGGTGGAGCCGACTCGCAGAATGCCACCGCGTGGGTGGTCAAGTCATTGCGGCAACTCGATGTCGCGCGCAGGCCTGCACTGACCGTTGTCGTGGGAGGTGCCTATTTCCATCGAGCGACTCTCGAGGCCGCACTGGCGAGTTGGAACGGCCCTTGGAGGATTGTCGAAAACTGTCGTGATTTGGCCCGCATCATGACGAACAGTCGCCTGGTCGTTTCTGCCGGTGGCGGGACGATGTTGGAGTCTCTGTGTTTGGGTTGTCCGACGTTAACGATATCCACGGCGGATAATCAACATCCGGGGTGCCTGCAATTGGCCGCTCAAGGAGCACTTGAATATGCAGGCCCATGGCGCGGCTTAACGCCGGACCGTTTTTCTCAAATCGTCCAACAGTTGCTAGCGCATCCCGAGCGACTTGCCGAGTTATCGCGTTTGGGGCGAATCGCTGTAGATGGAAACGGTGCTGGTCGTGTGGCCCGCCGTTTGGAATTTGGGCGAATTGCCCTGCGCTCAGCAACCCTCCATGACGGTGCCCCCCTGTTCGAACTGCGGAACGACCCTCTGGTCGTCCAGACATCGTTATCCGGCAATGGAGTCACTTGGGACGAACACCAGCAGTGGCTGCGGGGCGTCTTAGAAGACTCCCGCCGGAGTTTAATGATTGCCCACAGTCCGCAAGGGCAGATGCTCGGACAAGTGCGTTTGGATCGAGACCCGGCAAATGGTGAGGCCACCATCAGCATTTCCTTGGTCCCTGACGCGCGGGGACTCGGACTCGCCCCCTCCATCATTCGCCGCGCCGTGACACAAGCGACGGGAGAGTTTCCACTACGTCGATTGATCGCCCGAATCAAATCCGACAATCTGGCATCGCGCGCCGCATTTGAGCGAGTTGGATTCCGCGCCGCGGAGCAAGGTCAAAGCGGTGAACTCATATATATTTGGGAAGACGCTGGCGATAACGGAGTGTCCTATCCCATCAGGCAATCCTCAAACATGTTGCCGTCCATGCCGAGTCACACGAAGTCCGTCTGAACTGGAATTTTGCCAACGGTTTGATTTCAACAGGAATCATCTGATTCCGCCGGCGGCAACTTGTGCCCGGTAGCTACGCTTGCCAAAGCGTGGATGGAGTCGCAATTCCACGTTTTGGCAAGCGTGGCTACACTCGTGATGGATCGCAACAAAGCACTAACGCTGCTTCAACTCTTCGGCTTCACGGTTCAGGGCAGCGATGTCTGCTTCCAACTTCGTGACCTCATCAGGGTCATCCAACTGTTGTTTGGCGCCGGACAGTTGCCGGCGCAGGGAATCGAGTTTTTTGTTGATGACCTCCAACCGTTTTTTGGCTTTTTTATCCATGGAGTTGATCATCCTCAGGATCGCAAATCAAATCGAAACGTCTGACAAAATCCTCGCCACAATCGGTAGGCGATGGTTCGATAACCTACGCGAATTTTCGCCTGCCCGGTGGCGCCATGCAAGGGCTGCCCGAATTCGACCCGAATGGCCGCCAGGGCAGGGTACACCGCACTGCTCGGAATCTCTCGACCATCGTCGGCAGTCTCGGTCATCAATCTCCCTCCAAAACGGTGCGAAATCCCTCGCGGTGCTTCGCGCATCTTGCTTAAGGAAATAGCGTCAATGTGGCTCTCCACGAGATGATCGCCATTCTGATTCAACCATAATTTGACCGGTTGACCTGTTTGAACGAACTCGATATCCGCCTGATCAACTGCCAGAAAACAATGGAGGCGATGCAAGTCGGGAGCGATCAGAGCAACCAACGTTTGTGGTTCAACATAGGCTCCCACGTTCCGCTGATCCAAGGGTGTTCCAGTCCAACTTGAGAGCGTTTCCTGGTCGTGTTGGCGACGTCGAGCCGGAGGATTGATCAGCCAACCGGAAGCAGGGGCAGTCACGGTTAATTTGGGAATGTCTTCGAGGCGTTGTTCGAATCGATCGACGGCGGTGTTGTACGCCGCCAGCGCGGCATTCAGATGTTGTCGGGCCTCGTGGGAGACCTGCGCCAGGTTCAATTGTGTGTCGTAGCTCACCAAGGATATTCGAATGTCGCCTTCCATTCGCCGCAACTCACGAACCAAATCGGGGTTCTCCAACCGGATCAACGGCTCTCCGGCCAATACGTGTTGATTGGGCTTCGCCCAGATTTCTGCGATCGTTCCGCCCCGTTCTACAAACACGTTTTGAGCATCGGCCACCTCGACAAAGCAACTGCACGTGACATCATGCGGCAAGGGAATCGCCAGCACACCCAACGCGACTGCGCACAAACCGATGGCGCTCATTGAAACTCTGGATGCTTTCACTTGTTGCCACCTCCCAGGAACTCGAAAATACTTGATCCCCTGTTGCAGGGGCATTCCCAACAATGAATACAACGCCAATACCGCCAGGCCTTGGCCGATGACTTGCAGACCATACGGTTCCAACACCTGATACAAGAACCATACAATCGAAAACGTGATCAGCCATCGATATATCACGGCACATACTGCATAGCTGGCGAAGAGCACTCGATGTCGCGAAGGCAGAAATGGATCCGCTGCAGACTCCATCCCCAACATGACCTGTGCCAACCAACGGTTGACAAGCGACGACGCTTTTTGTCGCAAGTTGGGGACCTCCAACCAGTCGCATAAGATGTAATATCCGTCAAACCGCATAAGCGGGTTCGCGTTGAACAGCAATGTGCTGACCGAAGAAACGAACATCACGTTCAATGCCAACTGATTGATGATCCCGGGTTCGCTGGCCCACCAAATAAACGTCGCGATCGCTGCGAGTGCTAACTCGACGTACATTCCGGCCGCAGAAATGGCCATGCGGCGCCATTTGCTCCGCAACATCCAGGAATCACTGACGTTGCAATACAGACACGGCGTGAAAACCAAAAACATGACACCCAATTCGTGACATTGGCTGCCAAACCGCTTGCAAGCCAGGCCATGCCCCAATTCGTGAATGATTTTTGTGCCGCTGAGTGCCACCGCGAGCCAAAACCAATTACTCCCCGCGAAGAATTCTCGAAAATGGGGAAGACGTTGGTAAAACTCCGCCCAGTTCACAGCCACAATACTCAGCGCGCAGAGAATCAAAAGCGACACAATCAGTGCCGCGGGTGCGCTGAAGAACCAACCCGTATATCTGGTCAGCCCATCCAAAAAGCGATCGGGGTCGATACCACGCAACCGCCAAGAAAGGACGTTTAGCAGATGTTGACGACGGTGCTCGCGTCGCCGACGTTCCCCGCGCTGCCACAATGCGACGCCTTGCCCCGGTTGATCGCTGAGAATCAGCCCGTTGCGATGAAACATGCCGATCAGATGGAACAACTCACTGTGGGTCAAGCGGTAAGGGGCAAATCGCCGGTTGAACGCCTGTACAATTTCTGCCGGATTGCGCAGCCCATCCAATTGCTTCAGAATATAGTATTCTTCTTCTTCAATGCGGAAATACTTGAGAGTTAAGGGGTCCTTGACCACCCAATAACCCCGTCCTTGATACATTTGCTGCGTCGCGACCAGGTCTTCTCTGGCGCGCATCCGCAAAGGGCGTTGTGAAGTAGATACCAAACGATTCGCGTCCATGCGGGTTCTATTCACGCTAAGCTGCTAGCATCCCATTCCGTCCTTGAGCAACCGCTTTTACAGGCCGCGGCTCCTTGGAGCAAGAGCTGTCCTTCCCTTCCCGGAACTCCCTGATGGATGATGCCTGTCCTTTTCGTCGTCTTTTCGTCGTTTGTGGAGTTTTAGCTGAGATGAGGTGAAATGCTTAGTTCAAGGTGTAGCTGATGGCGTTGGGTTTCCAGATGGACAAGCTGCTGGCGCGATCGAAGGTGGCGTCGCTCAATGCGTCGCTGCGCACTGCGGAACCACGGACCAGCTTGCTTCAATCGATGGGGAGCAGACCTCGCCCATTGTTTCAGGCGGTCAACGGTTTTTGCAGACAATCCCTGTCGCAAGACATCGTCCTCCAAACTGTGAAAATGACGATACGAACCGGGATCACCTTGTCGAGCGCAACGGCCGATCAATTGTCGATCAATTCTCCCCGATTCGTGCAATTCGGAGCAGATCACATGCAGCCCACCCCGCAAGCGAGCCTCCTCATCCAACCCGATATCCGTGCCGCGACCAGCCATATTCGTGGCGACTGTAACCTGACCGCTACGCCCGCCGCAAGCGATGATTTCCGCTTCGCGCTGCAGGTGTCGCGCGTTGAGAACGTGATGGGCAATCCCGGCAGCCGTTAGCATCTGAGACGCCTTCTCAGACTTTTGAATCGACCGCACGCCCAACAACACTGGCCGGCCTGCGGCGTGTAATTGGGCGACTTCCCCGATGATGGCCTGCCATTTCTCATCTTCCGTGACAAAGACCAATTCGGGCCAACCACTGCGAAGCGAAGACCGATGAGTGGGAATCTGCCAAACCGCGGTTCGATAAACGGCCTTCAATTCGCGCTTTGAATGGGATGCGGTACCGGTCATGCCAGCCAACCTGGCGTACTTGCGAAACAGCGATTGAATGGCGATTTTGGCCGCATCGCTCCCTTCTTCGGTCACGACCAAGCCTTCCCGGGCTTCAATCGCTTGATGTAACCCCTCGCGCCACTTCCGGCCTTCTGCAAGTCGCCCGGTCCCTTCATCGACGATGATGATCTCCCCGTTGCGTACGACATAATCCCGGTCCTTGGCGTAAAAAGTGCGGGCTTGAATTGCCATTTCAAGATGCTCATACAGCTCCCATCGCGTAGCGCGAGTTACGAGGGGTGGAAGTTGCAAGGTCCGCGCGAGACGACGGCCGGCTTCCGTTAAAGTCGCCCGTTTCTGAACCACATCACACTCGACATGCATAGGCTCAGGAAACTGAATGCTGTGTTCGGCAGCCCAATAATATAATGCCGCACGTTCGGCAGATGCCGGTGCTGGCGAGCCACTCACAACCAGCGGCGTCCGGGCCTCATCAATCAAGATGTTGTCGGCCTCGTCAACAACCGCAAAATACAGTTCCCGTTGCACTCCCGAATTGGAATTCGGCGAACTGCCGAGTGGCGAGGAGGCGTTACCCAACTGATCTCGGAGATAGTCAAAACCAATCTCCTTGGCTGTGGCATAGGTGATATCGGCTCGATACGCACGGTGTCTTTCAACGGGAGTTGAGCTGGACAGGACGGCCGCGACTTTCAGGCCGAGTTGTGCAAACACTCTGGCACCCCAATTGGCATCGCGTTCGGCCAGGTAGTCGTTAGCCGTCACGAGATGCGTGCCATACCCCCGCAGGGCATTCAAGTAGAGTGGAAACAGGGCCGCAAGTGTTTTCCCCTCTCCCGTTTCCATTTCGGCAATCCCTCCCGCTTGGATCGCCAGCGCGCCGATCAGTTGCACATCATAGACCCGCAAACCATAGACTCGTTGACATGCGGTTGCGACCAGGGCAAACGCTTCGACTGCCAATGAGTCGAGCGATTCTCCGCTCAAGGCCCGGTACTTCAGCCGCAGGCTCTGCGGTGTCAGGTCGTGCTCAGGTGAACTGAGCAAGTCGTCCGTTCTTCGTTGTATCCGATGGGCCAGCGCCCGCCAGTTTGCAAATTGGGCCGCGCGCCAGGGCAATCCCCAGGTGGCCAAAGAGAAACGACTCATCGGTTGACCGTCGGCTGTCCGCCACTTTGCGGAGGCGGACGCCAACCGTTCTGATAGTTTGGATTCTGTTCCATCGGCAACGTCGTCGCTTGTGCCAGAACTTGGCGCCCACCGACTTGTTGTGGAGGACCGGCAGCAAAATAGGTGTTCCCTGTGGGTGCGCCCGGCGCCAGGTACTCGAAAGTCCCTTGGCGAACATTCGTCGCTGATGTCCCCGGCGGCACCTGACCGCGGTACAACGCCTGCGCCAATTGGCCCGCATTCGGATTGACGCCTAACGCCGCAGGAGCGGCAACTTGGCTGGCGTCGCTCACGGCCAATCGCGAGGTGTCTGCCCGTGGATCGATCGATGTCGTATTGTAGGGTTGCGAGATAAGCTGAGAGGTTCCGGTCGGAAGTGGGCCACTCGTGGCTTGGGCGCTCATCGGAGCGTTCCAGGTAGATGCCGGAGGCAGCACTTGAGCGTTTGTCCAAGAGTGCGTGGCCGGCGCTGGAATACGCGGCGACATGGCGAAAGGACGCGACGGCATACAAGGCCCGCATTGATTGCGACAACCGCCGACACTTAAGGCCATGATCAGCGCTATCCACGCCACCACAAACCGATCGCTTGGACTTCGTGATATCATCGAATGGGGCTCCTGAGAATTCGGCGGTAGAGTAGCAAGATTTCGCAATGCGACAAGTCCGATTTGGCTCCGCGACTCCGGGGGAATCGCGGCCCCGTCTGATCGAAGAGTTTCACCAGTTGGGGTTTTGCCAACCCAGAATGAGTTTGGTTTAGCGACACGCGACTGAATATGTCAACGATCGATAGCGATTTGCCACGAGAATTCTGTGCCCGCCTGCCTGCCATCATGGGTCCAGCGCAGGCGCTGACGGCTCTCCAGTATCTGCGCGAACCGCGACCGGTCGCCTGGCGAGTCAATCGCCTGTTGAGCACAGCCCAAGAGGTCGTCCAGTCGTTTCAAGCCGCCGGTATCTGCTGGCATCCAGGATGGTGTGACAGTTCCGGTTGGGCCCCTGCCGAATTTCGCGATCGGGTTACTCGACATCCAATGGCCGAACAGGGACACATCTACATCCAAGGCTTGGCGAGTCAATTTGCTAGCATCCTCCTGGCGCCGCAGCCGGGCGAAGTCGTCTTGGACTTGGCTGCAGCTCCTGGCGGCAAAGCCTCCCACTTAGCTGAGTTGATGGGCAATCAGGGTGAGTTGT
>DAOLCX010000102.1:0-7363 GCA_035327685.1 Pirellulaceae bacterium
CGTGAGGGCTCTAGCTGTGAAACGCGGTTTCCCCTTGATCGAGTTGTTGGGGGTGATTGCCATCATTGGGATTTTGGTCGGGTTGCTACTACCCGCCGTTCAATCCGTCCGCGAAGCAGCGCGGCGTGCGGAGTGTCTGAATAACATGCGGCAGATTGGGTTGGCGTTGCACAATTTTCATGGGGCCCACCGCGTCTTTCCGGCATCGGGTTGGACGCAAGCCGGTCCTGGTAATCCGCAGGGTAAATATGTCGGCTGGCGACCACTGATTCTGCCCTACCTGGAGCAGGAGAATTTGCAAAGCATCTATGATTTCTCCATCAATTGGTGGGAAGGGACCAACCTGGTAGCGGCTGCCGTGCCGGTGCCGATTTTTACTTGCGGCAGTACCCCGACACGCCCACCGACGATGACGGCAGTGGCTAAACCTCCCCGTCCAGCCATGACGTTTTCCAATCCCATCGCACCGATCGATTACGAAGCTTTGATGGGTGTGCAGCCATCCAATGTCAATCCACTATTGCCTGCGCCGATCTATAACGCTCAAAATCGATTTGCAGTGATGCACCGCAACTCGCGCGTCCGCATGACGGACATCACGGATGGCACGACGCATACGATCATGGTCGTGGAATGCGCTGGCCGCCCGTTGGTGTATCGGGTCCGCAAGGCGAGCGCATTATTTGGCAACGATCAGGGGATCGGCTGGGCGGACAGTGAGGGGCCGTTCAGTATGGACGGCAGCAATATTGATGGGTCGGTAGAGGGATACGACGGATCAGGGAGCAATACTTTTGCCATGAATCGTCGGAACGACAACGAAATCTACAGTTTCCATCCAGGTGGTGCCAACCTGTTGTTTGCGGGAGGGCAGACGGTATTTATGTCCGAGACGGTTTCGATCCAAGTGATGGCGGCACTCTCCACGCGGAGCGCCGGCGAAGTAGTGTCGATTGAACCCTAGAAATCCGCCTAAAACGGCGTTCGATAGTGGTCGCTTCGCACTGGCTGTAATTCGGCTGGAGGCCATTCACAAGCCCGTCGTCGGCCGCAGCCGAATTTCTGCCCGTGCCAAGGTATTCCAAAGTTGGTTTTTGCGAGGTCCATCCTAGGCGGGCTTCAATCGCCTCCGCCCAGCACCTGATTGTGGAGTTCCATCATCAGGGCCATTTCGCGTTGTTCGTGTTCGCGCATCTGACTGTAAAAGGCGATCAAGCCTTCCGCCACCTCCGCCATGGTGATCGGCGTCTCGTGGTAAAGGATTTGCTCCGCTTGATCCTCCAGCTCACACAACCGGACAAACAGCGTGTGGTGTTCGTGTCGCAGTTTGTCGGCCCGCTGCGAAACGGCCAAATTCGCGGTCCGCGAGGACTTGAAGTAGCCGTAAAATTCTTCCAGCGCAAAATACGACTCCAAGGCATCGCGCAGACGACTGAGCCAATCGACCGCCTGTTTGGGAGTCGGCGGGTCTTTTTGTGAGAAGGCGACCAGCACGTCTTCCAATAACTTGCGGAACTCGATGTGGTCTTCCTTGATTTCTTGCAGGAATGCCGTGTTGAGCGTCAAGCCCAATTTGGCGGCACCGCTTGTCCGATATTCGGCTTCGGTCAACCAAGTGCTCATCGGAAATCCTCCATAAAAAGGCCAATGAATTACGGCGTTTCCTCACAGCGGAAACGGAGCACCGCATGCCATTATATCCCCCGGCCAGATCAAACTGAACACCACCCTTTCGGCAAATTCGCGAAAACCCGAACCATGGAACTGCAATTCGCCCTATTTGCACACCGATGGTTTCCGGCTTTTCATAGGCACGTGCCCAAAAATGCCGAAAACAGACAACGTTTTCCGCAGAGCCGCATTTTCTTAGAATAGGAGACGCTATGGCTGACAGAACTCGCTACCAAGAGAACATCATTCGCAACTACTACGAGAATCGCGACGCCGTGGCCATTCAGCGGGCCCAGGAGTTGGTGACCGAATTGTATTTGACGACTGGCAAGAAACGTCAACAACATTGGAAGAACCTCAAAATCCATTTGAAGAAACTGGGAGTGAGTGACGATGTCGCGGAACAATTGGAGCAGCGCGACAACCCTCAAGAAATCGCGCGGCTCGTTGAACAGTTGGCGACCAAACGCTAATACCAAACTATCGAGAGTTGACATATGATCAGCCGTGACCCTGCGTTGCGCACTGCGCAAATCATTACGTTTGGAATTGTTTCCGGCACGATGATGGCGTTGATTATTTTTCTGGTGCTCAAATTGGGTCAACCGATCGAAGCGTCGCTGACGATGCTGACCATCCTGGGGTTGGCGGCAAGCCTGGGAGCGCTGGTGGCTTCGTTCGTCGTGCCCCGACTTGTTTGGCAACAAGGAATCAACAAACTGAAAATCGAAACACAGAATCAACCAGATAGCCCGCACCAGTCACTTGCCCAAGTATTCATGACGAGTCATATCGTGAAGCTGGCGATTCTGGAGGGTGCGGCGTTTCTGAATCTGTTGCTCTTTTTTCTGGAGCTGAACTGGGTTCCGCTGGGAGTGACGCTGGTGTTGATCGCCTGGATGGCCATTCAGTTCCCCAGGGAAGACTCGGTAACGACGTCGTCCCAACGTAGGGCGGGTGGAGCAAGTCCTTTCTAATTACCCGATCCATTGCGAGAGTTTTGCCGGCGACTTGCGTAACCCGCCCGGCGGCGAACGCAGGCCCGCATGGAGTGGTAAATTGAGACAGTTTCCATTTCTTTGAACCCAGATTGGCCCTTTCGAGACCTGCGCGTCTGCTCATGCGACATCTCGGATCCCTAGTGAACAGGTTGTGTGCAGAGCATATTTATTTCATTTCCAGTAGTTTTTTTTCATGTTGGATCGGAATACACTGGGAGTGACACAGCCACCATCACGGCACGTTTATGCTGCTTCGGCATTCACCGTTGCGTTTTGGCTTCCACCGTTTTTGTCCGAGTTCGAACCTAAGAAAGGAACGTATGGCAACCAATATCGAGCAAGTCGCAGGCTATTTGGATCAACTCCAGTTGCGTTATGATCGACATCCCGATCAGGTAAGTCTGATTACTGGATTTCAAACGAAACATTATGTGGACTCCCGCGGGCACAATGGCATTTTGCTGGTGATCACGGTGGAAGAGAACGGTGAATTCATCAAGTTTTATGCGCCGGGCATTTATGTCTATCCGCCAGGTCCTCATACCGAAGCAGTCATGCAAACACTGCTCAATATTTGTTACATCACCAAGATGTTGCAGTTTGAGTATGACCCTAAGGACGGTGAAATTCGGGCGATGATTGAGTTTCCTGTTGAGGATTCGACGTTGACCCAGCGACAAGTGGCCCGGTGTATTGGCGCCTTGGCCAGTTTTGCTGATCAATACCATGCCGTCGTCAGCGCGGCGATTGAGCGCGGTGAGAAAGCCGACGAAGAGTCGTTTTTACGGAATGAATACAACTTGCGTCTGGCCGAGATTCGCGAGCGGCGCGGCGATATTGGTTTGGAGGGCTGAGCCCAGTGTCTCGATTTGCCCGTTATAGCGAGTCCGCCTTGGATTTGTTGAAAACAGCCCGCGCTCGAGCAGCAGCGCGTCCCGATAATGAATTGACTGCGGAAGACCTGGCTGTGGCCGTACTAAAACGGCGTAGCCCGTGGTGGTCCAGATTGTTGACCGCAAATCACCTGGCGATCAGTGCGCCTTCATTGGAAGGTGAAACCTTTGTTGATAATCCCGAGCAACGGACGACACTGAGTCCGGAATTGCGGACGATTTTGGACGAAGCAGAGGCTTTGGCCGGCGATGGGCATCAAGTTCATGACGGGCATATCCTGACCGCGGCCTGGAATCGACTGACTCCCCATCTGTCGAGCCGTTTGCGTGACAAAGATGGCGGACAGGTCGATTGGGAATCGGTGGAATTGCCCGGCCCTGAGTCGCCGATTCCCACCGAGGCCGCTTCGCCGCCAAGCACTCCAACAGGTCTTCCTGCGGGGCCTGATCGCCGTCAGGCAGGAGCTTTGGTTCAATTCGGTAAGGATTTGACGGCTGCCACCGGCAGTCACCGCATTGTGGGACGCGACGCTGAAATTCACAGCCTGGCTACCGTGCTGACCAAGTTTTTCAAACCCAATGCGGTATTGGTCGGAGAGCCTGGCGTAGGAAAGACGGCCATTGTCGAGGGGCTGGCACAGCGGATTCGCGAGAGGCAGGTACCGACGGTCCTGGCGGGAAAGCGGATTATCGAGTTGTCGATGGGAGGGTTGGTCGCGGGGACAGCCTTTCGCGGCCAATTCGAAGAGCGGCTTAAGGCGATCATCGATGAAGCTGAGAAAGACCCGTCAATCATTCTGTTCATTGACGAGTTCCACATGGTGATGGGGGCTGGAGATGTGAGTGGCGGGGCTGGTGACGCAGCCAACATTCTCAAACCGGCATTGGCGCGCGGGTCATTGAGGTTGATTGGCGCGACGACCTTGGCCGAGTATCGACAACATTTGGAACGAGACGCGGCATTGGCCCGGCGATTCACGGTGATTCGAGTAGATGAACCTACCGAAGCGGATGTGATCCCAATCTTGCAGGATTTGCGGGGCAAGCTCGAACAGCACTACAGTTTGACGATCTCTGACGAAGTCCTGTCTCCGTTGGTTTCGATGTGCACGCAGCACTTGCCATTCCGACGTTTTCCAGACAAGGCGATCGAAGTCCTGGACCGCGCATGTTCGGCCGCTATTTTGGCAGGCGATAAGACTTTGGAAGTGCGCCACGCGCGTGAAGTCGTCGCGCATCTGGCAGGCATTTCCTTTGCCGACGATTCGGAAGATTTCCGCGTGAGACTGAACAACCTGGAAGCTTATCTCGGCTCACGAATCATTGGCCAAGATCAGGCCATCCGCGATGTCAGCAATGTGATCAGGTTGTGCAAACATCATTTGGACTTGAAACCTCAACGGCCGGATGGCGTGTTTCTGTTCATGGGGCCCAGCGGCGTGGGCAAAACAGCGCTGGCTGAGGCGATTGCCGAAGCCCTGACTGGCCGGGTCGATGCGCTGATCCGCATCGATATGGGGGACTTTTCCGAGCCGCATAGCATTTCGGGGTTGATTGGTTCCCCGCCAGGTTATGTCGGCTATCAGGACGAACCGCCATTGATTCGAGGGCTGCGCCGCAGTCCTTCAGGTGTGTTGTTGTTGGACGAGATTGAGAAAGCGCACCCGGAAGTATTGAAAGTCTTTCTCCGCGCGTTTGACGATGGTCGCCTGGTCGATGCTCAAGGGACGGAGCATTCATTGTCCAACCTGACGATCATTGCCACATCGAACTTCGGTGTCGTGAAAAGCGCCGCGATTGGTTTTCCTGGGGGTGACGATGGTCACAGCCAGCAAGAGGAAGTTCCCATGGACGAATTGACGAGACATTTTTCGACGGAGTTTATCAACCGCTTCGACGAAATCGTCCGTTTTCGAGCACTGAACCGCGCCGATATCTTGCGCATTCTCAGCCAACACGCCTTGAGTACCCTCAATCAGTCTCTGCAAAGTCGCTTTGGGAGCGAACTGGATCTGAGCCCACAGGCCGAACGAAAGTTGTTGGCACTTTGTGATTACGAACGGTTTGGTGCTCGTGAGATCCGCCGCGTGTTGGAAAAACATTTGTTGAGCCAGGCGATCTCCTGGATCAGCCAATTCAACAGCGATCGACGTCCAGACAAAATAACCGTGGACTGGGACCATCAAACCAACACGTTTGCTTTCCAGGTGTGAAAACCGCCATGGCCAGCGGCGCATTAATTTCGTGGGCCGATTTCGAACGTGTCGAGATCCGAGTCGGGACGATTGTCGAAGTGGCCGAATTCCCGGAAGCACGTAAGCCGGCTTACCGCATCAAGGTCGATTTCGGCCCCTCGTTCGGCATACTTCAAACGAGCGCTCAGGTGACTGAGCATTACGACCAGGAGGGGTTAATCGGTCGCCAGGTGCTGGGGGTCGTGAACTTTCCACCCAAACAGATTGGGCCCGTCAGGTCTGAGTTTTTGTTGACCGGTGTTTATCGCCAAGACGGCTCAGTAGTCTTGGTTGTCCCCGATTTGCCGGTGGAAAATGGCGCCCGTTTGGGCTGATCACCGATCGGTTGCGAGTCTGTAGAATGCAGATTCTGTTCTTGATGGAGCGGCCTTTTTCTGGTGCAATGGAGGTGGGAGACGGACTCGATGAAAAAATACTGGGGATGGTTGGCAGCGGTTGCGATGGCGCTCTGTGCAGAGACCGGTTGGCGGTCGGTCGATGTGTTTGCGCAAGAAGTGACTACTGTCGAGCAGGTTCGATCCATCTTGGATCTGGCCGAGTTTCCATTGCCTGATGAGGCGAAGCTCACACAGCCCAAACGTCTGGCGACGCTCGGCTACACCGCGCCCGGGGATGCCGTGGGCGCTTTGAGTTATGTACGACAGCACATCCAAGCTCGCGCATGGGAGGAGTTACCTGGCGCAGTGTCGAGTGAACCATTTGCCTCGGCCACATTTGTCAAAGAAGGGTATCGCGTGCAGGTGACCGTCACGCTTTCGACTCGTGTGGCTGGCGTGCAGGTGACCATCAGCCATTTAGGGAAATTGAAATTCGATGAACTTCCGCTGAATTTCGGTGTTCGGCCACTGTTTTCCGGACCTGTCACGGCGGTGTTCGTGTCAGATCAACCTGTTGAGGCCACGGTTTCCCAATTTGATACGAGTTTGCGCGCCGCCGGGTGGCGCCCGTTTGGACTCAGTTCCAATATCCGGCGCTACCTGAAGGGCATTACGGTCCTGAATGCCTTGATTTCGGAGTCGGCTTCGCAGGCGGACAAGACATCGATTTCTTTAACCAGCCATATCATTTCATATCCGCAACAGTTTCCAGAGGACAGCGAGTCGCTGCAATACGATGACACAACAGCCCGGTTGACCTTTGAGTCCAGGCAGCCGCGCGAGGAGATGTTGCCAACGTATCGGGCTATGTTGCAGCAAGATGGTTGGCAGTTGACTGAGGAGGCGGTGCGCTGGATCGATTCTCCCGTGGATGAGGTGTTTCGCCATCCGAACGGCGAGGTGCTTTCCGTTCATGTTCGCCAAGAGCAAGGTCGATCAATCGTATCGGTCCGTCGCTTTACTTCCGCGGAGTTGGAGAGCCATCGGCCCGCTGGACAAGGCGCTCCGATGTCGGACGTGGGCCAGCCCGGCCAGGCACCTACCGAGTGGAAGCTTGTAATTCCCGAGGGGGCGCTCGAGGTTGTCGAGAATCCTGGCCAATGGGAATTCAAATTGCCTGCGGGGAAAGCGCAGGCATGGTTGGATAAGTGGCTTGGTCCGCTTCG
>DAOLCX010000103.1:0-7355 GCA_035327685.1 Pirellulaceae bacterium
ATTGGCTAATTCGGCCCGGCGCAGCTATACTGATGCAGTGGTCGTTCTCAACCCTATACGATCTGTCAGTGCCTGCCGCTGTCGGCATTCCCTAAACGACGATCGAAGCAAAAACGGAGTGTGTGTCCGGCGTGCAGAGAATGGAAATGACTGGAACTGATAAATGAACTCGGGTGCAGAAAGAACTGACTTAACCCAACACGACTCGCGGTTGGACTTGACGACGGGAGAGGAATTCTCATTGACCACCACGTCGCCGCTTGGCTTGCGCGACACCGAAATCAACGAGTTGTGGGATCGCTATTTGTCGGAAGCCGGCCAGGCCCGCATGAGCTGGACCACGCATTTGCGATTGATACGGAAGTTGGGGGCAGGCGGCCAAGGAGTCGTATTCCTCGCCGAGCGGCGGGGGGCAGATAGCTTTACGCTCCCCGTGGCCCTCAAAGTGTTTTCACCTCAGCGCTACCGAACCGCTGAAGACTACGATCAGGATATGGAACGGATCGGTGAGATTGCGGCGCGCGTGGCGGGCATTCAACACGACAATTTGTTGCTCGTCCAGAATTTCCTGGATCGGAATCGCATCCGGATGATGGTGATGGAGTGGGTCGAGGGGTTTGACCTGCGGCGTTTGTTGACCACGCGCATGTTTGCTGTGATGCACGAGCGCTTCAGTGAGCGGCGCTGGCGGCAAGTCAACGAAATGTTGGTCACCACCGGGCCCGAGCAACCTCGTTTCAAGGCAGGCGTGGCGATGAGTATTATCCGCAGTTGCCTGGAAGCCGTCGGGGCCTTGCACCGCGAGGGCATCATTCACGGTGATGTCAAACCCGCGAATATCATGTTGAAGGCTTCTGGGCTGGCGAAAATCATCGATATCGGCTCGGCCTTTGACATGAACCGACCGCCGCCGCGCCGCGCCTGTACGCCGACGTATGCGGCTTTGGAAGTGCTGCGCGGCGATCCGATCACGCACCTTTGCGACCTGGCCAGCATCGGTTATGTCACCATTGAGTTGTTGGCTGGCCGACCGGTGTTCAGTTCCGAGACGAGCCTGAAACGCCTTATCGAACGCAAAACCAACATTATTCGCGAGTTGCCGGAATTGCTTCCCACAGAGGTGACGGTCAATGAGTTGTTAATGTCGTTCATTGTCAATCTGGTCCACCCTGATCCAGCGGCGAGGTTTCCGAGTGCCGAAGCCGCAGTCACTATGAAAAACGGGCCCGCCGACTTCTTGCGCCAATTAGTGAAGGGCGACTTGTCCAGCGAGTACCAAAACGACTTGCGCCATTGGATTGAAGAACTGCTGGAACTCGATCCGCAAGTGCTCGGAGAGACCTGACAGCGGTTGTTCTCACAACCTGTTTTGGTCTAAAATACGCCTATTCGCGGCCCACCACAGCCGCACGTATGAGGCCTTCACAATTTGTTCGATGTCAACCGGCGAACCGACAGCGATTATCGGCACCTCGATCGACCACGCGCTGGCGACGTTTGGACTATCGGCGTTTCGTCCCGGTCAGCGGCAAGTCATCGAAGCGATCGTCAACGGACACGATACGCTGTGCGTGATGCCCACCGGCGGAGGCAAAAGCCTGTGTTTTCAGCTCCCCACGTTGTTGCGCCCAGGCTTGACGCTCGTGGTGTCGCCGTTGATCGCATTGATGAAGGATCAGGTGGATGCGCTATCGCGATTGAAAATCGCGGCGACCTACATCAATAGCTCGCTCAGCACCGATGAACAGCGACAGCGATTGGATGGAATGGTACAGGGCGAGTTCCAATTGGTTTATATCGCGCCAGAACGGTTGCGCAGCGCTTCCTTTCTGCGGACACTCGACCGGATAGCCGTGACGCTCTTGGCTGTGGACGAAGCGCATTGCATCAGTGAATGGGGGCATGATTTCCGCCCGGATTACGCGCGGCTTGGCCGTTTGCGAACCAAGTTGGGGAATCCTCAGACGGTGGCGTTGACGGCCACCGCCACGGCCACTGTGCGAGATGACATCATTCGGGTCCTCGAACTACAGGACCCTCAGACTTTTGTCTCGGGATTCGCGCGGGAAAACCTGTCGCTGCAGGTGGAATCGCCAGCCAGCAATTCAGCCAAAGATCAACGGCTCTTGTCGTTTTTGCAACAAACGGGTGGCGCCGGCATTATCTATGCCTCGACGCGCAAGAATTGCGAACATCTGGTGGAGTTACTGCAAGGTCACATCGATCGGCCACTCGAATACTATCACGCAGGCCTGGAACACGAGGAGCGACGTCATGTCCAGGAATCGTTTATGAGCGGTGAAGTGCCGATTGTGGTGGCCACCAATGCGTTCGGTATGGGCATTGACAAACCCGATCTGCGGTTCGTCGTACACTACAACATTCCAGGAAGCCTGGAGGCATATTACCAGGAAGTTGGCCGCGCGGGCCGCGATGGACTCCCCTCCACTTGCCTGCTGTTGTATTCCTTTCAAAATCGCTTCATTCAAGAATTCTTCATTGAAAACTCTTACCCACCCCGAGAAGTCGTCCGCGATGTCTATGACTTCTTGTGTTCGTTCAATACGGACCCGATTGAAATCACGCTGCAACAAATCAAGGAGTCCATGAATTTATCGATTGGCCACCAGGGTATCGCCAACTGCGAACATTTGCTGGAAAAAGCGGGGGCCATAGAACGACTGGATTCCAATGAGAATATGGCCGCCATTCGCATTCAATCCACGCTCCCCACGTTAGTTGATTTGTTACCACGCGAATCGAAGACGCGCCGCAAGGTGCTGCGGCAATTGGAGTATATCGCGGGGCCGCTGCGTTTCGAGACGGTCATGTTCCACCCGGCGCGCCTGGCAGCCCAACTTGAGATGACTTGGGAAAGTGTTTCCCGCGCCTTGCGGCAGTTGTCCGAGTTGACGGAGATCGAGTATATCCCGCCTTTTCGCGGACGGGCCATCCACATCATCAAACGCTGCAAGTTCAACGACCTGGAAATTGATTTCGTCAAGCATGAAGCCCGTCGCAAAGCCGAATTCGAACGTCTGGAGCGAATGATCCAATATGCGACCGGCCGACGCTGCCGCCAACTGGAGATCCTGGAATATTTCGGCGATCCCGACCGCTCTCAATGCGGTCGGTGCGACCGGTGTGCGCTCGCCACCGTTCCCCAAACGCCTGCCCGTCAATCGCAAACAACTGCTTCGGAAGCACGCGTGGCACCTATCCGGTACGCGGTGCAGGTGGCCTTGAGCGGCGTCGGTCGCACCAAAGGTCGAGTCGGCAAACTACTGGTTGCCCAAATGTTGGCCGGTTCCGAATCACAGCGAGTGAAACGAACAGGATTGCACAAACAGAATACGTTTGGCATGCTGGCCACCCTCAATCAATCGTATGTCGTCGAGTTGCTTGACTGGTTGATTTCACAGCAGATGATCGAGGTTGAAGAGCAGGTAAGATTTCGGCCGACGATCCGGTTGTCTCCGTCCGGTGAATCCGTAGCGCGTGGGGCCTGGGAGTCCTTGGACTTGGCCACTTGTCCCGTAAGTCTGGCCACTCAGTTGCGGCAGGCGTTGGTGGGCAAACAGCCGGTATCGAAGGCGACATCTCCCGCGCCATCAAAGAGCGAGGTCGCGACTGATTCGGAGCCAGTGGCAACCGTTGTTCGCCAGGCCGAGCCGCGCCCATCTACAAAGAAAATCAAAAACACAAACACTGAGCCTGAAAAACAAGAAGCGCCCCCGACCCGTACGGACCCACCGTCCGCGGCCCGGCCCCCACACCGAGCCACCGCGCCAAAGACACGCTCCGTCGATCCGCCCAAATTGATTCAGGAAATCAAACCGTCCTTTTTCTGGACCTGGCGACTATTTACCGATGGATACTCGCTTGATCAAGTCGCACAAATCCGCGGTCTCGATCATGAAACGATCATTGGGCACCTGACGCGCGCCGCCGAAAGTGGACTCGAAACGCACTGTGCATGGGTATTGCCAGCAGACGAACTTCGCGCCTTGGGCGAAGCCTCCCAGGGGATTGCCGACAGCGACGAGTCGAAATTGTACTCCGTATTACTGCGTCAAGCGCACCCTGCCACCGTCACCCTCTATTTGAAAACCCGTCGCTGAACTTCCATCCCCTACCATCGCCGACAATCGCCGCGCTGAGTACAATGACCGCCACACGAAATGTTATTTGAAACCGAGGACCCCTCGAGCATGGATCCGAATTCAAAACCGCAAACGCACTCCCAGGAGGCCAGGCCGCCCCAGCGAGGGCTGGCTGCGTGGCTTGTCTTTCTGACGTTGGGATTGATGTTCGCCTGGCTATACTTTTTGATCTTTGGCGCGGCGGCATCCGACGAAATCAGTTTGGGTTACTTCCGAAACTTGATCCAAGGGCGCGATCAATTCGGCGCAGCAATTGATGTGGATGGCCAGCCAGCCACAACACTGATCGAGTCCGTTGAATTCCGTGGCGGTACAGCGACGGGTACGTTCATCAAGGAACCGCCGCGCGAAGCCGTTTTTGTGCGCGGCGAACTCAAGCACCCCGAGCCAGGCGCGGTCCTCAAAAAGAACTTCCGCGTGGTATTGCCCACGGATGGCGAAACGCTGGCCGAGATCCAACGGGAACTTCAAAGAGCTGGCGTGGCCCGAATCGCGGTTCAGCCCCAATCGAACGCCGCCGGTTGGATGATGACGATCTTTTTCATTGCCTCCATCGGGTTGCTGCTGTTCCTCGTGCTGTCCATGCGCCGCGCACAAAATCAAATGATGGGCGGCGGCGGATTTTTGTCAAACTTCTCGCGAAGTCCTGCGAAACGATTCGAACCTTCGCCGGACCACATCACGTTCCGTGACGTGGCGGGTTTGGAAGGCGTCAAAGCCGATCTGATGGAAATCGTGGAATTCCTCAGGGAGCCAGAGAAATTCCAGCGCCTGGGAGGCCGCGTCCCCAAAGGCGTATTGCTCGTAGGTCCACCCGGGACCGGAAAGACGATGTTGGCCCGAGCGATCGCCGGTGAAGCCGGTGTCCCGTTCTTTAACGTCAACGGATCCGAGTTCATTCAAATGTTCGTCGGAGTCGGTGCCAGTCGCGTCCGCGATTTGTTCGATACGGCAAAAGCAGAAGCACCGGCGATCGTGTTCATCGACGAGATTGACGCTGTGGGGCGACAACGGGGTGCGGGGCTGGGAGGCGGCCATGACGAACGAGAACAGACGCTCAACCAAATCCTCGGTGAGATGGACGGTTTCCAAAAAGACCATTCGGTGATCGTCGTTGCAGCCACCAATCGCCCCGATGTTTTGGACCCAGCTTTGTTGCGGCCAGGAAGATTTGATCGCCACATCGTCGTTCCCCGCCCAACGGTGAGAGGTCGTTTCGAAATCTTCAAAGTTCACGTGCGAAATGTACCCCTCGACGCCGATGTCGATCTGGAAGCGATGGCCAAAGCGACCGTGGGTATGACCGGCGCCGATATCCAGAATCTGGTCAACGAAGCCGCGCTGTGGGCTGCGCGACACAACAAAAAATCTGTCACGATGTCAGACTTTTACTATGCCCATGACAAAGTCATGATGGGTGCCAAACGAGAAGAAGTCTACAACCAACATGAAAAAGAACAAACCGCATATCACGAAGCTGGACACACGATCACCGCCTGGTATTTGCCGGAAGCTATGCCGGTTCATAAAGTGACGATTATCCCCCGTGGCCGCGCGGGTGGGTTTACACAGATGATCCCCGACGAAGACCGAATGAGTATGACCGAAGCGGAAATCCGCGATCTGTTGATCATGATGCTCGGCGGGCGTGCGGCAGAAAAACTGATTTACGACCAATATACCGCAGGCGTGGAAATGGACCTGGAACGTGCCACTCAGATGGCGCGACGCATGGTCACCCGTTGGGGAATGAGCCCGCGATTGGGGCCAGTTAGCTTTAAATTGACCGACGAAGATCCCTTTTTGGGCCGTGAAATCCATCAAACTCGTCAGTTCAGTGAACATACGATGGAGACGATCGATGCCGAAGTCATGCGCATCCTCGAAGAGGCATCCCAACGGGCCATGGAAATCTTGGTCGAACACCGCGAACAACTAGAACGGTTGACCCAAGCGCTATTGGAACAGGAAGAACTGACTCGGGATGACATTGAAGCCTTGATCGGTCCACCCGTCCATCGCGCCAAACCCGGGCGGCAGAGTACCGACGACTCGGTCGATGGACAAACTAACAACACAGGCAGAGAAAAGTCCGGAGCCTCGCAACAGGATGTCAGTCCAGGGATTTAGGGCGAAACAAGACCACCTCGGCATCATCCAGTGAATTCAAGGTCACTTCGTCCCAATGGGACCACTGCGAGCGAATTACGGCCACCGCCGCGGTCGGCAAATGGCTAATACCGGCATCAAAACGCCCAGCCAGTATCTCCAATCCCGGATTGTGCGCGATAATCATCCCTACCTGGCAACTGTCGGGAAACCTCGCCGCACGCAACAGGTAACGTTCGGCGGATGTCAAATAGAGTTCGTCCTCAATGCTGACCTGTATGGCCGCTGGCCATTCCGCCAATAACAATTCCAAGGTCTGGCGAGCGCGAGTCGCAGTGCTGCAGGCAATCATCTGCGGGATCAGCCCCTTGGTTGCCAGATGCCGCGCCATCCGTGGTGCATCTTTTAGCCCACGTTTGTTCAGGGACCGTTGATGGTCGGTAACATGTTCGTCTGCCCAAGAACTTTTGGCGTGCCGCATCAATAATAGTGTTTTATGCATTCGGGTCCTGCGAAAATGATGTCAAATCATGTGCTGTACATGCTTTATTCTGACAGATTTTTGGTGCCCCACAATCCTTAGCAACGAGTGAGAAACAACTTCGGGAATAGGGTGCCATTGGTAGAATGTCGGCTGCCCACGTTTACCCCCGCTCTTAATCGCATCAGGCCGAATTTCAACCAGTGTGAAGTGCCGACAAACGGACGTTATTTTTGACGCGTTCCTTAGCAAGCTCGTCAAGCAGTGTTACAATCGACGCTGATGGACGCTCAACGATCAAAAATCGAATCCGACCTGCGCGGTTTGCTCAAAGGTACCGTCCGTTGTGACGATTTGACTTGCCAACTGTATGCCAGCGATGCCAGTATCCATGAAATCCGGCCATTAGGAGTCGTCTGTCCGGCGGACGACGCCGACGTCGTCCAACTTGTCAATTACTCTCGTGACCAGCAAATTCCCCTCCACCCGCGCGGCAGCGGTTCCAATGTCATCGGTGGATGCTTGGGGCCTGGACTGGTCATCGATTTTTCCGCGCGCATGAACCGTGTACTTTCTATCGAAGGCGATGGTGAGTCTGTTCA
>DAOLCX010000104.1:0-7347 GCA_035327685.1 Pirellulaceae bacterium
ATCGGTTTGACGAACTGGATCGGCGGGTGACTTTATTGCTGGAATCAGCCGATGACGTTCAACAGCGCTTGGACAAACCTCATCCGAATCCTCTGCGCGATACAAACTACTGGCAATCGTTATCAGGGAAACTCAGTGAAACCAGACAGCAGACATCTGCAATCGCTGAAGAGATTGAATCAGCCAAGCAGGCGTTGCCGAGTGTGGCGAAGCAAATTCAAGCGGTGTTTTCGGCTCCGTCCCTTGCCCCCGAACCGAGGCGGATGCCCCTGGAGTCCGCAATGTTTGCCGAGTTGTTGCACACTAACGAGGCGCGACAGTGGCTGGACCAGGTCCTGGCAGTCGTCGAGGAGTCGCTGAGGCAATTGCCCGCGATCCCTCACGCATCGAGGTCTGCCACAGGAGGAGGACGCGATGTGGAATTCACAGGACAACGTAGCTTGCCGTCCTTAGTTGTGGAGACCATGGAGGTCGATGGCTCCGCCTGGTGGGCCGGTCAACGGCTACCATTTGCCGGGACGATGGAACAACTAACGAATGATCCCGCGAGACACGCGGAGCCGATCCGCTTTCAATTTCGCGCTCAGGGGACAGACCACCTGGTCGTTTCCGGAACATTGGATCGACGTCAAGGTTCCGAGTCACACACGATGACTGTCCGGTGTCCCAGCGTTTCACTGGGCGCATCGACGTTGGGCGATGGATCGGTGTTGGCTGTAGCGGTGGCGCCCCGCCGTGTGCAGATCGAGTTGCAATTGACGTCCACTGCCGGCAAGATCGCTGGCCAGGCCACTTTGACGTATAGCGATGTAGTATTGCACGTCGATCAAATCCATGATGCTTTGGGAGGGTCTGATTTGGCGCTACGCCTCAACCAGCGACTTGGAGAGATCAACCATTTCGGAACCCAAATTCGTTTTGAAGTTGTGGGAAACCGAGCCGAGTTGCAGATTGAGTCGGAGTTAGCCGATTATTTGGCGGTGGCGGTCAACGAATGCCAGGAATCGCTGCGTCAAGACCACCAACGGCAACAACGAGCCAGCGCAGAGCGGAAAATGCTGGCTGCCATTGACGATCTCAACCAGACATTTGTGGCGCGGTTGTCCGCCATCCATCAACGTCTTGACGAGCAAGATTCACGATTGACGCGGCTGGCCGAAAAGGTTCCGGTTTCGCCATCGGATATTCGCCGTCATTAGAACGAACTAGCCGCCTGGCAATCCCATGTCGGCGTTTTCCAGCGGCAACAATCGCACTTCACGAACGCCGTCACTGTGCGCGGACGTCACGATACTTGACGCGGGCGTCACGGCAATTTGATCAATCAAAGCCAAAACGCCGGCAACACGTTGGCAACTGCTCAATGCCACCTGTTTTTCATAAAACGAATCCACCGTGCCCAACACGGTCACGGCCCCATCTTGAACTTCTACGTGCAACCGTTTGAATGCTGGAAAATGCTGGCTATGTAGAAAGTTGGCCACTCTGCGCTGCAAGTCGTCGTCAGCATAGTCCACCCGAATTCCTAAGGAACCACTCATCTGCACTCCTTCATTTCGTGCGGGTGATTGCGGCTCAATGCCGCGCGTCGCGTTGTGTGGATCGTGGTACGCAACCGCGCCCACTTGGTTCATAGATTTTTTTCGGCCAAATCCTTCGGTGCGCGTCGCCAGCCTTTGTCTGGCGCTTCCAGCATCGTTCAGTTAAATCAAACGTCGAACCATTCGCCAACGCAAGTCTTAGGACAACATACCAAAATCAATATTGAATAGCAAATTTTTTGGGGAAAAATCTGTTTCAACTTGACGGGAGACCGCGGAATTTGGTTACGGTGCCGGGAGTTGATTCTGGTTCTGCGACCAGTTCTGGCTTCGTGTGTGGATTCTGGATGACCTGAAAAACCACTTGACGATTATTTTGCATGCTAGCGTGCAAATCCGCGACAATTTCCATTTACAAGTGCAGGCAAAAAACGCATACTGTTCCACTTGCTCCAGACTCGAAGACTTCGCTGGCGTTAACTCAATACCATGATGCATGATTTGTCGGTTAACCAGGCGTCCTCACTTCGTTGGACGTTCTGTCAGGATGTCGTTCGTTACTCGGCCCTGGGTTTCACAAGCATTGGCTTGCTGCGACCCAAACTCGATGAGATGGATTTGGACGACGCGGCCGAGTTGCTCTATGAGATGAAAATGTCCGTAACCAGTCTGAGTTGGGTGGGCGGCTTCACCGAGGGGGGCGTTTTTTCGTATCCCCGGGCGATCGAGGATGCCCAGGATGCGCTGCGGGCTGCGGCTTTGCTCCAGTCCCCATGTGTGTTGTTGAATCCCGGTGGTCAAAACGGTCATACACACAAAAACGCCCGCCGAGTTCTGCACCAAGCGCTACGGGAGTTGGTCCCCGTCGCTGAGGATTTGCATGTGCGATTGGTCATCGAACCGACGCCGATCCACGACGGCCTGGATCGCAATATGCTGGATGGCTGGGAAGAGGTGATGGAACACATAGCTCCCTACCCATCGCGCTGGTTGGGCCTGGCGTTGGATTTGTTTCATATCGGTCATGATGAAAAGTTGTTGTCGCAATTGCCCACGTTATTGGATCGTGTGGCCCTAGTACAGCTTGCGGATCGCGCCCAGGATTGCCGGCGGCGGTGCCGCCGTTTGCCATTGGGCCGCGGCAGTAACCCGATCGAACGTTGGCTAAAATCGCTGCGCGACCTCAAATACACTGGGCCGATTGAGTTGGAATTGTATGGTGAAGAGTTACGCGGGGCCGATTATCATACGTCGATTCAACAGGCTCAGGACTATCTGGCCCGTTTGGGCTTTGTGACGCCAGTGGGCAGTGGTACCGTGAGTGGCGAATGAACACCATTCAGATTCTGGTAGGCTGCATTTGAAGTGATGGAGTTTTGTGGCGAACGTCTGATGTTGTACATTGACGACTCATTATCCATTCCTATTTCCGAATTCGAGTTCTCATTTGCCCGCTCGCCTGGGCCAGGTGGCCAGAATGTCAACAAAGTAAACAGCAAGGCAATTCTGAAATGGCAGGTGGTGCGATCGACGTCATTGCCCGACGACATTCGACGTCGGTTCATCAAAATGGCTGGTCGCCGGATCAGTAAAGACGGTGAATTAACGATTTCCAGTCATCGTTTTCGCGACCAGTCGCGAAACGTAGCGGATTGTCTGGCGAAGCTCCGCGCGTTGCTGTTTGAAGCGGCTCGGCCTCCGAAAGTGCGACGTGCGACTCGGCCTACACGCGGCGCGCACCTTCGCAGATTGGACTCGAAACGCCGCCAGTCCCATAAGAAATCCGACCGCGGCCCGTGGCGCAACGAGTCGTCATAATTGACATGATTTGCATGGTCGATTGAACCCACCGACTCCAACTCGCAGAACCACCGCAAATTCGACTTGATTCCAGCTGGTTGAACAACCTAGAATTCAGCAGTCGCTGTCGGCCTTTCGTCCAGGCGAAGCTCATGGAACATCCACAACATATCGATCATATACTCAAGCAATGGACGTTTGATCCTTCGACGATCAACGTGCGCAAATTGTGGATCGACCAGCGACAGGTCCTGCAACTTCGTTTGGACATGGGCATTCTGCAAATGGAGGTTGACCATCGTCCAGATGGGAAACGCCCTCACGGCGCCAAAACGTATCTGGACTATCTGGTGCAGTTGGCTGCCAAGTCGCCAGACTCATTCCAATTGCATCCCGAGCACTACGCCGAAATTGATCGCGAGTTCGCGCAGTATTACCATCGGCGAATTTGCTGGTTGCAACTCCAGGAATTTGATTCGGCGGTAAATGACGCCGATCATACCTTGCAATTGATGGATTTCTGCAAGCGGTTCTCCACCGACGAACAATGGTCTGTTTCACACGAACAATATCGACCGTTTGTGTTGTACCAACGGACGCAAGCGGCAGCGCTGGCGGTGTTGGAGCACCCACGCGAAGAAGGGGGGGGCAACGCCCTTTGCATTGTGGACGACGGACTGGAAGAAATTCGGCGGTTATTCGTGGAGCACGACGCGGAGGACCAATTTGAGTCCGATGAGTTGGTGGTTCAATTGCGCGAATTTCGCCAGCAACTGCAGAAAAGATTTGAACCCGTTCAACTTCTGGTGGACCAGCTTAACGCCGCAGTCGCAAACGAGGACTACGAACTCGCAGCGCGGCTTCGCGATCGCATCGCTACCCAAGAAAAAGACTCTCGCAACTCCAAACGAGCCTGACCAGACGCGTTGAGCCCGACCAGGCCGCGTCAAGGACTAGCTCGATCACTCGCTACGGAGCAATTTCGAGATTATTCCATCGACCGATGCGGATCAGATCGTCCAACATTTCTTGAGGCGATTGATAGCGATCTTCTTGCTTCTTGGCCAACATCCGCATCACGATATCTTGAAACAGTTCATGAATGCCCAATTGGTACTTTTTGGGTGGGTCCGGAATGGCGGTACGAATATTGACCAGGATTTCACCCAAGTTTTCACCAGCCACCGGAGGCCGGCCCGTCAACAACGCATAACACGTCGCTCCCAATCCATAGATATCGGAGCGGGAATCTACGATGCCATTGTGCAGTGTTCGCTCGGGAGCCAAATAATGCGGTTCGCCCAGAATTTCACCCGGGCGAGTCAGCGCTTGATGTTGAGAGCCTTCCAGAGCTTTGGCAAGCATAAAATCGCCCAACAAGCACACTCCATCGCTGCGCCGGCGGATGATATTGGCAGGTGTGACGTTGCGGTGCACGATCGCATGCTCAGCACCGTGTTGTAATGCCAATCCCACATCCACGGCCACACGCCAGACCTGTTTCCAGTCCAACATCCCCTCGATGCCAATTTTTTCAATGACCTTCGTCAGGCTATCCCCATCGATGTATTCCATGGCGATCCAACAATAAGGCCCGCTCTTACCGGCGTTCAACAAGCGGATAATCCGATGGTGGCGAATCGGGAGCATCGTGGTCATGGCGCGGACAAAGCGTTGCCGTTGCTCATCGTCCGATGCGATCTGAGGATCGAGAATTTTCAAAGCGACCTGTTCATTGGAATTCTGGTCGCGCGCCAGGAACACCACTCCCGATTGTCCAACGCCGATGATCGAATCGAGTTGGTAGTGGTTGATCGTTTTCCCCAAAAGTTCCACAGGTGGCAGCCCGCCGGAACTTCCATCCGCCGGAGGCGTAGTCTTTTGTTGGCGACCGATCTCCTCGACCGTCATTTCGCTGTCGCCTATACGCAGCTTGGCGCCGGACGCCAAAGCACCTTGCAGCGTGCGGTGTCCATTGACGAATGTTCCGGACGAACTCCCCCGGTCCGCCATCATCAATTCGTTGCCCAAATTGGCAATTTCCAAATGGACACGAGATACGGCCGGATCCTTGAGCTTGACATCCACGTGTTCGCCCCGCCCGATCACCAGCGTTTGTCCGGGTTCGACTAAGAAAATCTCGCCTTTATTGGGACCGCTTGTGACGGTCAGTTGCCAACGCATGGGTTTTGTTTCCTTGTTGGGTTTGATGGCGCCAAAGTCTCGTCGTAACCGTTCGCGGACTCTGGCGGAAATGCCTGATTGTAGAGCAAATGTCCTCAATTGATCATCTCTGAGCAATCGTAAACCCAGCTAGGGTTTCGAACCATTGAGGACCATTGTTCTACAATGTCGTGGACGGTTACGTCTCGTCGAATCCAAAGCACCATTATAAGATGAATGAAATCGTACGGAATCCCGCCAATCTGTACCCGATTTTTGGCTTGGGCCCTTGCTGTCTTGGGGTTCAGTTGTTCAAATTTGTTGCCAAAGTGTTTGGCGGGGCCAAGTACCGCCCCATGCGACCTGAAGAGCTGCGAGTGCAACCATGACGATTGATAAAAGCCTGAGAATCAAAGCTGGATCAACCCGACAACGCAACGTCTTGAAGCGTGCTGAACGGGTGGCCAAACTCAAAGAAAATGAGCGATTCAAGCCAGGCGACTCTGTCCTGGGAATGCCCAAAGTTCGCGTCGAAAAATTATCCTTGAAGAAAAAGAAGAAGGAAAAGAAAGAGGAAGGAGACGCGGCAGCAACTCCGGCTGCAGGTGGAGCTACCGCTGCCAAAGCGCCAGCCGCCAAAGCGCCTGCCAAGAAATAGTTCCCAGTTTTCGTTCCTGAACGGGTATGTGCCCAATCCCGAGGATTGCCTGTTCGCGATGCGTGATAAGGTAGTTGCCGTGTGATCGCCGCATTTATAGATCACGTTGGTCCTCCGGAAGTGATCCGTGTCGATCAGCTTCCTCAGCCTTCAGTAGGCCCACACCAAGTGCTGGTGCGCACTGAATATGCCGCAGTCAATCCTATCGATTGCTACCTCCGCAGCGGAATGGTCGCGATGCCCATTCCCAGCCCTTTCATACCCGGTTGCGACGTCGCGGGAACTGTGGTGGCAATGGGGAGTCAAGTCCGCGGGTTCCAAGTGGGAGATCGAGTTTGGAGTACAAACCAGGGGCTTCTCGGTCGCCAGGGAACCATGGCTGAGTTCTGTGTTGTCGATGAATCGATGACATTTCATATTCCACCCAACGTCTCGGCGCGCGATGCGGCGGCCTGCGGGTTGGTTGGCGCAACAGCCTGGTTAGGGCTGTTCGCGAAGGGTTGTCTCCAGCCTGGAGAAATCGTCTTTGTGCGCGGGGGAACAGGAGGAGTAGGCTCGATGGTGGTGCAGATGGCCAAAGCGCACGGAGCGCGGGTCATCGCCAGTGCCGGAACCGAAACGAAAGTCCAGCAGTGCCTCAAGCTGGGCGCCGATTTCGCTGTGAATTATCGGGAAGCCGATTGGCCTGACCTGGTTCAACGTTTCGCGCCAGATGGCGTCAATCTGTTTTGGGATACAACGCGCCAGCCGGACTTTGAACTGGCTGTCTCGTTGATGGCCGAAAATGCTCGCATGATTTTGATGGCAGGCCGCGAAGCCCGCCCGCCGTTTCCCGTAGGACCGTTTTATGTCAAACAACTGTCACTGCTTGGAGTCGTCGTATTCAAGTCGTCAACGGACGAATTGGCTCAGGCGGCTTTGGCGATCAATCAATGGCTGGCCAGAGGCCTAATCCGGAGTCCGATTGCGATGGAACTGCCCCTGCAAGAAGCCGCCTCGGCCCATCGAATCCAAGAAGAGTTCACCGTTTACGGCCGGGGTGAACTTCAGGGCAAGATCGTCATTCGGCTGTAAGCCCAGTGACTTTCCATCTCAAGCGCAACGTGGAATGGGGATGCATGGGCGGTGGATTGACATCGTAGAACGACTGCCCTCATTGGTTCGAAACTCTGGGTTGGGAATACC
>DAOLCX010000105.1:0-7312 GCA_035327685.1 Pirellulaceae bacterium
TTACGCGATTTCCGTCGCCGTGCGGCATCAATCAAGACTCGCCGCATCGCCTCGGCAGCCGCCGAAAAAAAATGACCGCGACTGTTCCAGGCCGGCATCTGACTGTTGGGAGCCAATCGCATCCAAGCTTCGTGTACTAATGCCGTAGCCCCTAAGGTGATACCCGGCGGCTGGTTGCGAATTTTGGCCGCTGCCATGCGCCGCAGTTCGCCATAAACAAGCGCTAACAATTCGTCTTGTACCGACTTGTCACCGCTCTTGGCCTTTTCGAGAATTCTGGAGATTTCGCTCATGCGGTCCGCCCAATGATTCCAATAGGTTGTTCGTTCGTCTGGTTCATTTCCGCATCGAGCTGGAACACCTGGTTTTGATTCCTCGGGAGCAAGTCGCTTCGCCATGTTTGTGATGCAAACTCATGGTCTTTTTTTCGTCGCAGTAAATGTCTATCTCAGGCCCGACCTGGAATGGGCATGCACCGCCAAGGGCGTCGGGAATCTGCTTCAAGTCAATGATGTTTCGGGCACGCCGTTGGGCCGAATAACCTGAACGAGAATATCGCCAGCCAATCGTCATTGTCGGCCACCTGCATGGGATTGGGTGTCGAGCAATCGGCGGGCCTCATCCTGATAGGCTGCGAACTCGTTTTCGTCTGATGCCATGTCCACCAACTCGTTCAGCAGGAACCGTGAGGCACTGGAATTATTAAGTAGTTGTGCCGCCCGGATTCTTCAAGCCGCATTGATATACTTGTATTCAGAATATTGTTCGGCGATGATGAGAAAGCCAATGGCTTGTTTCAGAGGTATTGTACTGTCCGTACGTTGCAGCAGCATCCGCATCGAACCACTGTCCATCGGCTTAAACTGCAGGATGTTGTCCATGTAGAAAAATGCGGTCCGTTCGTCAAATCCGATGTAAGCATTGCGTAGCGATTCCCAAGTCTTAACATGGTCCGACTCTGAGTCGTTGAGCGATGCCTCAAGTTCGGCAATCCCTGGTTTGGTCGCGGCCAAGGCCAGGCGAGTTTCTTCCCGTTCGGAGATCAGCGCCTCGATGTTGACCTTTTCCTGGAGTAGCTTCGCTGCGGCCAACGCTAGATCGAGAGTCACCAAGAATGCCGGCCCCACGGTTTCCAACTCGCGAGTCACTTGAACTCGGAGTTCATCGAGATGCGGATTCAAGATGTCCCAAGACTGTTGATAATCCCCGGAACGTTCGAGTGTCCAAGCCAAAAACAGACTTGTGATCAAAAGGTCTTCAAGCGTCTGCCCCGCCGCTTTCCGGTACATCCATGCTTCCGCATACAGTTTGGCCGCGTGTTGAAATTCGCGAAACGCGGCCAGTTCATCCGCGGTAGTTTCCAGCATCTCGACGAGCGTTTGAGGGCGAGCGCTGAGCATCTCGCGTTGGCCGTCAAGGAACTCCTCAAGGTAAGGAATGCCTTCTTTCGCCCGCCCTAACGGCAGATAGGTCGAGGCTAAATTGGCCGCCGCGATTCGAATAATGCGATGTCCTTGAGGATACAGTTTCCGATTGACGTCGAGCGCGTTTTCCAGCAATGGAATTGCTTCGTCAAGGCGGCCAGCACGCTTATATGCAAGGCCTAAAGCATTTTGCGTTCTAGCTGTCTCCTCGTGATCGGCTCCATACTGTTCGAGTCGAAGCCGCAGTGTTTGTTCCAGCATCGGTATCGCTTCGTCGAGGTCGCCGTATTGCATCAAGGCCGAACCGAGTACGAGTTGAGCACTGACGGTGAGCGAGTGCGCGCTTCCCAGGCGTTCCGTTAGGCCGCTCACGACCTCGCGGCACATCGCCATACCTTCCTCGACTCTACCGATTTCCAACAGAGCGTTGGCCAGACTGTTTGCGGCGACCAATGTATCAACGTGGCCGCTTCCATACTGTCGCGTTCGTGTTTGCAAGACACTTCGCAATATCGCGAGCGCTTCCTCCACCTGTCGGCTGCTCAGCAAAAACGTTGCCAGGTTGCTCTTGGCAATCAAAGTCGGCTTCGCATCTTCGCCATGCAGGTTGAGGCAAGTATCGACAACCTGTCGCTGAATGTCGATGGCCTCCACCATCGAATCACGGCGAGCGTATGCTTTGGCCAGCATCCCCATAGCCTGATTGAACTCGAATGAGTCTTGGTAGTTGAACTCTTGCATTGATTTCGTAACCTGGCGCAAGCGCTCAATGGCCAGGTCAAAATCGCCCTGCTTTTCGAGCAAGTCGGCGTACATGGCTTCGGCGGCCAGAGTCATCAGATGTTGCTCGCCATGCAGTGCCGTTTGCTGCAACAGCACCAATTCTTGTAGTTCAAGTGCGCGAACTAGTTCCCCATTAGCGTCATGGGCCTTCACGAGCCACCCAAGAACCTCCGTGGTGATTGCATGCGGCTCGCCGAATTCCTGAAGGGACAGGCGATAAGCAGAGTCGAGTAAGGTGACGGCATTGCCCGGTGATGCAAGACCATACAAAGAACGACCAAGTCGCAGTCGCAAGCGAATCATCGTCAAAGCATCACCAATTTCCGAAGACAACAACTTCTGTCCAGCCAATTGCAGTGATGTCACTAGAAGCTCTTGAAGCGGGAGTTCCTGGTTGATGACATCGTAGGGGCTCAAGTTTGCAAACACAGAACCGAGTAGTTCATTTCCTTGATCCAGTTGCTCGAGACGACGCTCGGCCAATTCAAGTGCTATGTTTTTTTCCTTTAACTCGTTCTCTGCACGCCATTGTTGTTGTCGAGCCTCACGAAGTCCAATCGCTGTACCCAAAATTCCGAGGGTTAAAGCAATTGCCAACAGTGATGCTGCAGCCACAGCCAGTTGATTCTTGCGGACGAATTTGCGGATGCGGTAGGTATGCGAAGGCGGTCGAGCGGTCACTGGTTCACTATTCAGAAAACGCCGGATGTCAGCGGCAAACTCGGACGCGGATTCATACCGCAGCATGCGATCCTTATCGAGTGCCTTCATCACAATCCAGTCCAAATCGCCCAGCAGTATCCGTCGTAGCCGCACGCTATCCGTTTGCCGCTGGCCGGTGATGGAGGAAATCTGTTCGTCGGTGCTGCTTCCCAACCTACGGCTGGGTTTAACCGGTTCCTTGTCCCGGATGAGTTCCAGTACCTTCAATATCGCCTGGCCTTTAATCGACGTTTCGTCCAGCGGCGTGCTTCCAGTCAACAGTTCGTATAAGATCACACCCAGCGCGTAAATGTCGGCGCGCGTGTCGATGTCCCGAAGGTCCAATCCGGCCTGTTCGGGGGACATGTATTTCAAGGTCCCCAAGATCTGGCCAATCCCAGTGAACAGTGATTGATCGGTTAGCCGCAGGGACGATTCCATCGCCTTAGCCAAGCCAAAATCGATAATCTTTGGTACAGGGATACCATCCTGCATCCCCACGATAATATTGCCCGGCTTCAGATCACGATGGATGATCCCTTTTTGATGGGCATGCTGGACCCCGGAACAGACGTCCATGAAAAGCTGTAATCGATCATCAATGGACAACTTGTTTTCATCACAATAGGTCGTCAGAGGTTGTCCCGTTACCAGTTCCATGACAAAGAACGGTTGCCCTTCTCTGGTGGATCCCGCATCAAGAATTCGGGCGATGTTGGGGTGGCTCATCAAGGCCAACGCTTGCCGTTCGGCCTCAAACCGCGCGATGATCTCTTTCGTGCCGATCCCCTCCTTGATCAACTTGAGAGCCACTTGCCGTCTAACAGGCTCGGACTGTTCGGCCACCCAAACCTCGCCCATCCCGCCGGCACCCAAGCGGTGTAGCAACTTGTAGGGGCCGATTTGGCGATCACTGCCCTGCCGAGTCCTTGGTAACGAACTTCGCTTTTCGTATGTGGCGTCCATCGTTGGGTCAATCGCGTCAGGCCCGGAGCTATCGCGTATTTGCCAGGTCGAAACGTCGAATTCTCCTGCTGCAGATGCATCAGCGGGACCGGATGGTGCAGTAATCGTACGGTCTAACAACACTTCAGCAACAATCGCCGCAAACTCCTGGCCCAGATTCTGCCATAAGCTCAATTCAGCCACCTGCCCAGCCTGCATTCGGCAATTAATTTCTATTGGGAACAGGAGTCTGGCAAGAGGAAGCCGCAAGTGCTTTGGGACGCGATCCAAGAACATCTCTATGGCCGGTGTTTCACCGCGCCGCCACGCCGACTCGAATTCGAAGGCCAGTCGGTCCAGGATTGCCTGTTCCCGCTCGTTCATAAGGAGAGTCTCATCTAAAGTCCAGGGAATCGCAGTAAACGATCGATTATAACTCCACAGACGACGTGAAGGTGATCATGCAGACATCTGCGCCCAATCAACCGATCCGACCACTGTCGACTGGGGAACGGTTTCGGTCCGGACCTGAGACTGAGAATCCGGGCGATTGGAGGACGCACGACGCATGACGTTGGCCTTATTGGGAGAAGTGAGAACGAAGAGGTCTGATCGACCCTTTGAGTTTTTTTAAAGTCCTTGCGCAACTCGGAACTGGTGTGTCGGACATTCACGATGGTGTTGGTGGGGAACAAATACTGATCGAATGTCTGGAATTCCTCTTCCGCGAACAGCCCGACGAATCGTGGACTGTCAAAACAAGACAAATCCTTGGCGACGCAGGATAGGGACAAAGGAGCTTGGATGAGGCAGACAAATTGCTGCATCGCGGCCACGAGGGAATGAAATCACATGCCGAACAAGCAGAACGATGGATGCGGAACGGCCGCAGGCGGCTATAATTGAACGTCGTTTTGCGTGTTTCAGTGCATTCGTTTTTTTGAGCATCAGAGATGTCCAAACCGCCCAAACTATCTCGTCGTCGATTTGTGACTTCAATTTCAACGGCGGCGGCGCTGGCTGTCTCGGCTCCCACGGTATTGACCGCCAGCCGGACACGTGACGCTCGAATCGTCGGCTCAGACGATTTTACTTTCGAGATTCAGCACGATTGGCCGCAACTTCCCGACAAGTACTCCTGGCAGACCACTCATAATGTCGCCATCGATAAGGCGGGAAACCTCTACGTGATACATGAAGGCAACCCGCAGTGGAAGGATCATCCATCTATTTTTGTATTTGACAGCGCCGGAAAATTCATCAAAGCGTTTGGTTGCGAGTTCCAGGGCGGCGGACATGGACTCGAAATCCGAGATGAAGACGGAACCGAGTTCATCTACGTGGCCGCTTATCAACAAGTCAAAGCAATCGCCAAACTCGACCTCAACGGCAATATCGTATGGTATCGCCGCGCTCCGTTGGAGTCCGGCGTCTATGCAATCGGCGAGGACAAATCCGTAGCTGCCCAATGGGGACGCGACCGATTCCTGCCCACCAATTTTGCCTTCTTGCCTGATGGCGATTTTTTCTTGGCTGACGGTTATGGTTCTTATTACATTCACCGTTACGACAAAGACGGCCAATGGAAATCTTGTTTTGGTGGACCCGAGGATGGCGAAGGTAAATTCAACACACCCCACGGATTGTGGATTGATTCCCGTATAGAGGGAAGTCTGCGGTTGGCGGTGACGGATCGCGCCCACGATACCGTGCAGTTTTTGACGCTGGCCGGAGAACACATCGAAACTATGGCCGGGTTTGGGCTGCCTGCCAATATCGATTCGTTCCAGGATTGGTTGTTGGTTCCCGAATTGAAAGCGAGACTGTCGATTTTGAATCGAGACAATCGCGTTGTCGCGGTACTCGGAGATGACTTTGAACGAATTACGGGCGAGGGGGGCAACACGATTCGAAACGACAGTTCTCTTTGGCGGCAAGATCGTTTTGTCCATCCCCACGACGCCTGTTTTGACGGTGACGGAAATATATTTGTGGCTGAATGGGTGCGGACCGGTCGCGTCTCGCGGTTGCGACGCGTCTGAGATCACAGCGTGCCGCTTCGATATACAAGTATGATGTTAGCGGGTGTGGCCGTGATTCCAAGTGTCGAATCCAGTACATTAGTAGCACTGAAACTTGAATACAAACGACGCGCGAAGGTATGTTGAATGGGTTGCCACAACCAAGAACTGGACCCTCGGGAGAAGTGAAATGAGTGGGTTGCGTTGTCTATTATTCGGGTCAGGATTGGTGGTCCTTTGGGGCAATTCGTTGGTTGCCCAAGACGTGTCGCTGACTTTAGCTGAGAAGTGTGCAGCGCTATGTCAGCCCTCGGACGCACCTTGGAAGTCTATCCCCTGGCAGACCGATTTGCTGAAAGCTCAACAAATCGCTGTCGAACAGTCTAAGCCGCTGTTCATTTGGGCCATGGACGGCCACCCGCTAGGCTGTACGTGAAACAATGGCGTGCTCGACCGTGAGTCGACTTTTGCCGATCCCGAAATTCTCGAAATGCTGCGCGACAAGTTTGTGCCCGTCGCGATTGACCAATGGTACACGCGTCGGCAAAAAGACGCCGAGGGGGATTTCTACCGGAAGATTGCCAGTCAAGGGCCCCGCGCGGACTTCAACCAAACGACGCAAGGATTGTACATCGCCGATCCGGCCGGCAAGCTGTTTTTTTACAACAACAATCGCGGCCCGGAACGGATTCGTCGTTTCATGCAAGAAACGCTTGTCACGTATGTACCACCCTCAGTTGAACCGCTGCAGCGAGGGGTTGCGGACCCGCGGTATGTGACCACTCTGCCGAATGGTGCTGCCATTGTGCGTACCAGCGCTCGAGTTCCCAGCGGATATCCTGAGACCGATGACCCGTGGCAGAAAATCTTTCAGACCGCTGTGTCGCGCGACAATCTGTGGATTACTGCCGACGAACAGCGGGAGCTATTGGAGGACCGGATGCCCGAGCGGCTCATACGTCGAATTGCCCGTTTTCATTTGGTGGACAACACGCGCGGCCAGCCAACGTCTTGGGGACTTGACGAGATTCAAACTTTGGATGTTTCGATCACGGCAGGTCGGATTTCGGGCCACGTAGTTTTGGAATCGAACGACGGTAAGCGAGGTTACGAAGCGAAGTTTGATGGTAATGTGAGTGGGAACCACGGTCGCGTCGAACGATTTGATCTCTTGGTAATCGGCACCTCGTTTGGCAGCGGTCAGTACACGCTGAAGGCGCCGCCCGGCAAGTTTCCCCTGGAGATCGCCTTTGAGTTGGTCGATGGCAGTGACACGGCTGACGGCATCCCGCCGCACGCTTCGCGCGGTTGGGTCGACGGATACTTGTTTCCCGAACGTTGATTGGGGACGACCACCAAGGCAATGCGAAACCGTTCACGGCATTGATGGCCAAGCTTGGTTCTGGTGCGTTCCGCAAGTCGTCTTGTTGTAGATCG
>DAOLCX010000106.1:0-7226 GCA_035327685.1 Pirellulaceae bacterium
GGAGTGAAATAAGGGTTTTGGGTGGTGTTGCTATGATAATGCCTGTCCTTTCTTTTTGTTGTTTGGTGGTGTTGGGGGGGGGAGATTGTGTAGAATGGGAGGTTGAAGGGGTGGGATGCCTCGGATAGGGAAGTTTTCTGGGTTGGATTGAATTGGAGGGAAGTGGCATGCGATGCAGGGATCATTTGTTGAGCCGACGTAATATGCTGGCCGTTGGGGCGTTGGGTGGCTTGTCGCTTTCCACTTTTTTTCGAGTGCAAGGGGCGGAAACGAATCCGGGCCGGTCGGGGTTTGGCAAAGCGAAAAGCGTCATATTTGTGTTTTTGCCGGGGGGAATGGCCCATCAGGAGTCGTTTGATCCGAAGCCTTTTGCACCCTTGGAGTTCCGCGGTCCGTTGGGCAGTATCGAGACGTCGATTCCGGGTTTGCGATTTTGTGAACTTTTCCCGCGATTGGCTGGGCTTGCCAACAAGTTAGTGGTTTGCCGAAGCATGACGCATGGGGAAGCGGCTCATGAGCGGGGCACACACAACATGTTTACGGGATATCGCCCCAGCCCGGCTTTGCAGTATCCGAGCATGGGAAGTGTCGTTTCCCATGAGTTTGGTCCGCAAAATGGGTTGCCGCCCTACGTGTTGATTCCTAACTTGCCCAATCCATATGCTGGAACTGGTTACTTGAGCAGTGCCTATGCCGGATTCAGTTTAGGCTCTGACCCGGCGCAGCAGAGCTTTCAGGTGCGTGATTTAGAGCTGCCCAAGGAAGTGGACTTCCAGCGGTTTGACCGTCGGCGCCGGTTATTGGACCTGGTGAATGACCAGTTTCGCCGCGTGGAGAAGTCAGACGTTCTTGACGCAACCGACACGTTTTATCAGCGCGCTTATGAGTTGATCAGTTCAGAAGAGGCCAGGCTGGCTTTCGACATCGCGCGTGAGCCGGATGCCTTGCGTGATGCGTATGGTCGCAATACGGCTGGGGCGCGAATGCTTTTGGCTCGGCGGTTAGTGGAAGCGGGTGTCCGCTTTGTGACGTTGACATATGGCGGCTGGGATTATCATGACAACATCAACGAAGGAACCAGAAACTCCGTTCCTGCGTTGGACCAAGGGTTATCAGCGCTGATTGAGGACCTCGATCAGCGCGGCATGTTGGATTCGACACTTGTCTGTTTGGCAACCGAGTTTGGCCGCACTCCCAGAATCAACGCCACAGCGGGGAGGGATCATTGGCCGAAGGTGTTTAGCGTGTTGATGGCGGGAGGTGGTCTCAAGCGAGGAATCGCGTATGGGACATCTGACGCAACTGCGAGCGAGCCGGACGACAACCCGCTGACGGTCGAAGATTGGGCGACGACGATGTATCACTTGATTGGAATCGACGCCCGCAAGGAGTTGATGGCGCCGGGCAATCGCCCGATCGAGATCGTTGACCACGGGCATGTGGTGGAAGATTTATTGGCCTAGACGATGATCCCGGTGAAACGCGAAAAGGACAGCGGTCTTTCTCGATATTCTTTGTTGCGCGAGAGATTGAACAACTATGTTTGAAGGACGTGGTGACGAATGGCTGAAATCGGCTATTTCATGGATCGCGGCGACCGTGTTGATGGGAGGAATTCTCGATGCTTCGACACCGCGATTGACGACGGTATTGCCGCGTGGCGTGGTACGTGGTGAGGAGCAGACGTTGCGACTTGTGGGCCAACGCATCGGCGATGTCCGCGATGTGATGTTCTATGATACGGGCATTTCCGTGCTGGAATGGACAACGGTGGACGCCAACAACATCGATGTCCGGATTGCAGTATTGCCGGATTGTCGATTGGGCGAGCATGTCGTTCAAATCCGGACCGGTCGGGGATTTTCGGATTTTCGTTCGGTGTATGTCGGCCCCTACACGATTGTCGAGGAGTCTGAGCCGAATTCGACGTGGGAAACGGCACAAGTGATTTCACGCGGCGTGACCGTGCAGGGTACGATTACGCCCGAAGATGTCGATTACTTTGTTCTCGAATTACAAGCCGGCGAACGTTTGTCGATTGAGATCGAAGCGATCCGGTTGGGGACGATGTTTGACCCCTTCATCGCTGTGATCGATGAGCAACGATTTGAACTGGCGGTCAGCGACGATACTCCTTTGTATCAGCAAGACGGTTTTATTAGCTTGGTTGCGCCCGTTGCCGGTCGGTACACGATCATGGTTCGCGAGGCATCTTATGGCGGCAGCAACGAAAGCCGGTATCGGCTGCATGTGGGCGAGTTTGTTCGGCCGACGGCAGTGTACCCAGCGGGAGGTCAACCGGGAACGGAGGCCCAAGTGACATTGATTGGGGACGCCGGTGGTCCGGTGGAACGGACGGTGCAATTACCTGAATCATTCAGTTTCCGCGAAGGCTTGTTGTTTGAAGACGAACGCGGTGCGACTCCATCTCCCTTGCCATTCCGGTTGAATTCATGGCCCAACTTTTTGGAGTCCGAACCGAACAACACATGGCCTGAAGAACCCTTATTGAGTCTGCCAATTGCGATCAATGGGATCATTAGCGAACCAGGCGACGCTGATTATTTTGTGTTTGAGGCCAAGCAAGGCCAGGTGTGGGACATTGAGTGTTTTGCTCGTCGGATCGGGTCAGGGCTCGATCCGGTTATCAATATCTACAAAGCGGACAAAAGCCAGGTCGCCGCTAATGATGACGCGCGTGGACTTGACGCGTACCTGCGATTTCAGGTTCCTGAAGACGGGCAGTATTACCTTCGAGTCCGGGACCAGTTGCGACGGGGGCAAGCTGATTTCGTGTATCGGGTCGAGATCACGCCGCCCCAACCTGCCTTGTCGATTTCTATTCCACGCGTCGATCGCTATAGTCAACTGCAGCAAACAATTGCCATCCCACGCGGAAATCGCTATGCCGTGATGTTCAATGCGGCTCGAGAGAATTTTGGTGGGCCGATTGAGTTGTTGAGTCCCTCGTTGCCCAACGGTGTAACCATTCAAGCGCCGCCGATGTCAGCTAACCTGGCGTCGATGCCGGTCGTGTTTGAAGCGGCAGAGGACGCCGAGATTTCGGGTGGACTGTATGATTTTCGCGCCCGGTTAATCGACGAAAACCAGAGCATCGAAGGTGGGTTTCGCAATTTGGCGGATTTTGCGCTCGGCGAGCCCAACAATGCTCGATATTACGGTTGTCAGGTCGATCGCCTGGCGATTGGCGTGATGGAGCCCGCACCGTTTCGCATCGAACTTGACGTTCCACAAGCCCCGTTGGTTCGAGACGGTTCCTTGAATTTGCGGGTGGTCGCGCATCGAGATGAAGGATTTGCCGGTCCAATCAATCTGCAGTTTCCTTTCCGCCCACCTGGAGTCGGAACCACCTATCAGATTACGATGCCCGCCGACCAATCGGAAATCTACTACACGCTGAACGCTGCTGGAAACGCACAACTCGGCAAATGGCCGGTGTATGTCATTGGATCGGCAGCGGTGGATGGTGGTCCACTGTGGGTGAGTACCCGCTTAACGGACTTGGAAGTGGCAGAGCCATTCGTGCGGATCGAAGCCAAACGATCTGCATGTGAACAAGGGGAGGTGGTGCAAGTCCATTGTGTGGTCGAGCAAGTGCAGTCGTTCATCGGCGAAGCGACGGTGCAACTTCAAGGGCTCCCGCCCCAGGTGACTTGCGAGCCGGTAACGGTAACTGCCGAAACCACCGAAATCCAATTTCAGATTGTCACGAATAGCGAAAGTCCGCTGGGGAACCACAAGTCGTTGTTTTGTCAGATTGTATTACAGGTAAACGGTCAAGTGACAACGTCGGTAACTGGAAAGACTGAATTTCAAATCAACCCTCCATCGGCTCCGGTGATGGCCCAACCGGTTGTTGAAGTTGCTCAACCTGAACCGGCTGCGGCGGCACCGTTATCACGCTTGGAGCAGTTGCGTCGAGCTGCTCAAAATCGCCGACAAGACCACACAAATTCTGGTGAAGGGACAAAACAGCCATGAAACATTGCCGCGGTATTTTGCGAATTCTATGGTTTGGTTTCGCGGTCGGTCACTTGTTCCTCATTCAGAACAGAACAGCGGTGGCCCAAGACGAAACGGAGACTCCAGAACAAGCGGCGGTGCCTCAATCCGCAGACTTGCTGAAGTTGTATCCGGCAGAAATTGTGTTGACCACCTCCCGAGATTTTCAGCGCGTGGTAGCACAGCTGACGACAGCCAACAGTTTGACCCGCGATGTTTCTGCGGATGTGTTGGTCGAAATTAAGGATCCGCAGGTTGCGGTGTGGAAGGACGGGCGTGCCATTCCAGTTGGCGATGGCGAAACGCAGTTAGTGGCGTCATTGGATGAGTTGCGAGTGGAGATCCAGATTCAAGTTGCTCAATCTGCAGACGATCGTGCGATCAGTTTTCGTAACGATGTGATGCCGGTGTTCTCCAAGGCCGGTTGTAATGCCGGATCGTGTCATGGAGCGGCGCGGGGCAAAGACGGTTTTCGACTATCGCTGTATGGGTTTGATCCAGCTGGCGACTACTACCGATTGACGCGGGAGTTGCCAGGGCGGCGGATTGACTTGTCATTGCCGGAAGAATGTCTGATGATGACGAAAGCGACCGGAGATGTCGCGCACACCGGAGGCAATTTGTTAGTGCGGGACGACGAGTATTATGAAACCCTGAAGCGATGGTTGGTGGCAGGTGCACCGGATGACTCGGGTCCAGTCCCGCAGGTTGTCCGTGTGGACTTGTTCCCACCTGGCGGTGTTCTGAACGGCCAAGGCAGTGCGCAGCAACTCGTGGTGTTGGCGCACTATGATGATGGAACCACACGCGACGTGACATCGCTATCCTACTTCATGACCAGCAACGATAATTCGGTCGCGGTGTCGCAAACAGGGCTGGCGACAGCCGCCGAGCGAGGCCAGGCGTTCGTGATGGCCAGGTTTGGTACGTTTACGGAAGGCGTGCCCTTTATCGTGTTGCCCCGCGACCTGCCTCTGGAGTGGCCGGAATTGCCAGAAAACAATTATGTGGATGGACTGGTCAACGCCCATCTCAAAAAATTGCGGATCCTGCCTTCGGAGCTTTGTACAGATGAACAATTTATTCGCCGCGCGAGTCTGGATATTTGTGGTGTGCTCCCAGCGCCGGATGAAGTGCGAGCCTTTGTCGCGGATCCTGAACTCGACAAGCGTGCGAGATTGATTGATGAATTGCTCGAACGCAAAGAGTTTGTTGAGCTGTGGGTCATGAAATGGTCCGAATTACTTCAGGTCCGCAGCAATCCACAAGTCAGCTACAAGGCCACGTTGCTGTATTACAACTGGCTGCAGGACAAAATCGCAAACAATACGCCAATCGATCAACTGGTTCGAGACCTGTTAGCCGCCGAAGGCGGGACGTTTACCAACCCGGCCACCAATTACTACCAAAACGAACAAGACACTCTGAAAGTTACCGAAAATGTCGCCCAAGTATTTTTGGGAACTCGGATCCAATGCGCTCAATGCCACAATCATCCATTCGATCGCTGGACGATGGATGACTACTACCAGTTCGCGGCTTTTTTCTCCCAAATCGGTCGAAAGGCAAGTTCGGATCCGCGCGAAACCATTGTCTTCAATCGGGGAGGAGGCGAGACCAAGCACCCGGTCACGGGCCAGGATATGCAGCCGAAGTTTCTCGGAGGAACTCAACCGGATGTCCGAGGCCGGGATCGCCGCGCCGTACTGGGCGAATGGCTAGCCCACCGCGGCAACGAGATGTTTCGAGAGAACCTCGCCAACATCGTCTGGGCTCATTTTTTCGGCCGCGGGATCGTGCATGAAGTCGATGATGTCCGCGTCAGCAACCCTCCTTCCAATCCGGAATTGCTCGAAGAATTGGGACGCCGTTTTGCCGAGTACGATTTCGACTTCAAGCGTTTAGTTCGCGATCTCTGCAATTCCATGGCCTATCAAAGAAGCACGACGACCAACTCCACAAACGCCGACGATTCGACCAGTTTCTCTCATGCGTCCATGCGACGAATTCGGGCCGAGGTGTTGTTAGACGTGATCAGTTCAGTCACCGAGACGCCGAACAAGTTTCGCGGCCTGCCGCTAGGGGCGCGGGCGGTGCAAATCGCCGATGGCACCACCACGAATTATTTTTTGACCACCTTTGGACGCGCCATGCGGGAATCGGTGTGCTCATGCGAGGTCCGCATGGAACCCAATCTGTCGCAAGCCTTGCATTTGATCAATGGCGATTCCGTGCATCAAAAAATTATCCAAGGACAGTTGATTGCAAAAATGCTGGCCGCTGGGCGGGAACCTCCGGCAATTATTGATGAGATCTATTTGCGGTGTTTGGCCCGCCTGCCTTCACCGCAGGAACTCGATGCGCTGTTGGCTGAGGTTCAAGCTGCGGACAACGCGCAAACGGCATTGGAAGATGTCTTTTGGGCGACATTGAACAGTCAGGAGTTCTTGTTTAATCACTGACCATGAAGAGTCTTTTTACCGAGATGTTGATACCGATTGCAAAAGCAGGCGCGGGGCGAGTGGTCTGGGCGATCGCGCTGATACTGGGCAGCGCGTCTGGAGCTTTGCGCGCTCAGGACGACAAGGATGCCATCACCTTTGACGATCATATTCAACCCATTTTTCGGCAGCGTTGTGCAAGCTGCCATCATCCGGATAAGAAAAGTGGCGGGTTGGATCTCACCAATTATACCGCGTTGATGTTGGGTGGCAGTTCTGGTGAGGCTGTGGATCCCGGCGATGCCGAGAGCAGTTATCTGTACATGTTGGTGACACATGATCAAGAACCGGTGATGCCTCCAAACAGTTCAAAGTTGCCGGCCGATGAGTTGCGACTGATCAAAAGGTGGATCAACCAAGGGGTACTTGAAACGAAAACGAGCACGGCGGTCAACAAGAAAAAGAAGACCTTTGACTTGTCCGCGTCCGGCAGCGCGCTCGAACGACCCGACGTGGTCGCGCAGCCGCCCCGTCTATCCCTGGAGCCCGTTATCGAGACCGACAACCCGCCGACAGCCGTGCCCATCGCGATCAGTCCTTGGGCGCCCTTGGCTGCCATTGGCGGCGCCAAACAAGTCTTACTGTACGACTTGACATCGCTTGAACTGCGCGGAGTTTTGCCGTTTCCAGAAGGATTGCCGCGCGTGGTGCGGTTTAGCCGAAATGGTCGAATTCTGTTAGCGGGCGGTGGCACCGACGCTT
>DAOLCX010000107.1:0-7184 GCA_035327685.1 Pirellulaceae bacterium
GACGAAAGTGGTAAAGGGTTCGACCAACATGCCGCCGAAGATGGGGATGGCCATGGCGCGGGCGACGTCGGCACCGCGACCGTCGGAAATCAGAATGGGGACTAATGCGACTAGCGTGGTGACGGTGGTCATGACACAGGGGCGAATCCGCTTGAGGCCTGCGTCGTAGATGGCCTGGCGAATTTCCGCTACGGTCGTCGGTTCTCGTCCTCGAAGGACATCGCGGATGTAAGTCGCCATCACGATGCCGTCATCGGCGGCCAGGCCAAACAAGGCGATGAATCCCACCCACATCGCCGTGTTCATCGGGATGCCTGTGATCGCGACGGCAATCATCCCTCCGGCAGCGGCCACGGGGATCCCGGAAAACACAACCAACGACAACGGCAAATCTCTGAAATGCAAGTAGTGCAATAGCAAATTGATCGACACGACCAACGGGATAATCCACATCAATCGCCAATTGGATTCCACCTGGTTCTGGAACGAACCGACCATTTGCAGTTCAAAATTCCCCTCCGGAAATGACAACTGGCCGGCGCTGCGGGCAGCGTGCAGGCTGGCCAAGACGCCCTGCGCCGTTTCAATGGAGCCTGCTGCACCGGTGGGCATAAACGGTACGTGCGCGACCAGGCGCGCATCTTCGCTGTTGATCGACATCGGCCCCCAAGTGGTCCGAATCTGGGCCAGGCGTTGCAAAGGCACAATGTCTCCCATCGGCGTCACCACGGGGATGTTCCCCAACTCATCGACTTGTTGCCGCGTGCTGCGGTCGTATCGAACTTGCACGGGGAATCGCTGGCGGCCCTCGACTGTGGTGATGACATCCATGCCCCCCAAGCCGGCCGCGACCACTTCATTGACCATCATCGTGGACATGCCGTACCGCGCCGCTTCATCTCGATTCACTTCAAATTCAATGTACGGCTTACCCATTACGACATCAGGGCTGACGGTCCCCGCATCGACTAATGGCAGCGTTTTGAGATGTTCGGCAACCGCCCATGAGGCTTGGGCCAACCCCTCCAACGATTCACCGTAGATGCGCACGGCCATGGTCGCGCGAATCCCCGCTTGCAACATGACGACGCGGCCTTCGATTGGTTGCAACGCGGAGGCGGGAGTGACGCCCGGCAGCGTAGCGACGAGGTTGATTTCATTCCAGATGTCGCGCGGCTTAACCCCGGGCCGCCACTGATGCCGAGGTTTCAACATCACGTACGTCTCGATCATGGTAGAGGGAGCCGGGTCCAATGCTGATTCCGCGCGCCCAATTTTTCCGAGAACCTGGGCCACCTCCGGGATTTGCCCGATCAAGACATCTTGCTTTTGCAAAATCTCCAACGATTGAGAGAAGGTCGCCGCCGGATAGAGACTTGGCATGTAGAACCAACTCCCTTCATCCAGGGCAATCCAATCTGAAGTGCGCAAGCCGGTGTAGCTTTGCTTAAAATTCCGATAAACGGAAATCCGGTCCAGGTCGGCACCGTAAAGTCGGGCCAGTCGCTCGACCGGGTGCAGAACTGTCGGCCATCCCAACCACACCACCAAGCCGGCGGCTACCAGTACGCCAGGGAACAATAACATCCAAGGTTTATGGTTCAACGCCAACCGGAGCCGGCCGGCATACAGCCAGCGGACAGACAGGCTGACGACATTCTCTTCCAGCGGTCGGATTCGCTCGCGCGCCATCCACCAGCCGACGAAATAGCCGAACAAGGCTGCCGCACTGGTCCAGGCCCAGATGCCTAATCGGCTCCACTGTTCGAGATGAGGTCCCCACACGAAATACACCAGTCCCCCCGCCAGGATCGCCAGCCCGCTCCCGGCCCACAACGTTGACCAGGATTTCAAACGGCTGCTGCGAAGCAAGACGCGGCACAACATGGGAACGACCACCACCGCCACGATCAGACTGGCAGCGAGCGCATAAGTTTTCGTCCAGGCCAGCGGTGTAAACAGTCGTCCATCTCGCCCGGTCAGGAAAAAGACCGGCAGAAAGCTGACAATCGTGGTGCTGACGGCAGTGATAACGGCCGGAATCACTTCTCCAGCCGAATCGCGAATCACTCGCACTCGGCGGGATTCTCCTCCAGGCGAACCTGCGCGTTCCCAAGCTGCGAGACCACCATAGATGTTTTCCAACACGATGATCCCCATATCGACCATCGTCCCAATGGCGATCACAATCCCGGCCAACGACATGATGTTCGCGTCCACGCCGAACATTTGCATGGCGATAAACGACATCAACACGGCCATGGGAAGCGTAATCGCCACGATCAAACTGGCCCGCACATGTAGCAGAAATAAAACCATCACGGCGATGGTGATCAACGTTTCATGGAGTAAGGCGTGAGAGAGCGTCGCCACGGTTTCGTCGATCAATTCCGTGCGATCGTAAATGCCAAGAATGCGGATTCCTCCCAAGGCAAGTTCCAATTCGGCGGCTTTCTTTCGCACGCGATCGATCACTGCGCGCGGGTTTTCGCCATGCCGCATCACTACAATCCCGCCGACTGCTTCGTGACCGTTCAAGTCTAACGCTCCGGTACGCAGTGCCGGTCCGACCTGCACCCACCCCAAGTCCCGCACTCGAATGGGAACGCCAAGACGGGTGTCGACCACGGTTTGGCTGATCTGATCGATCGTTTCATCCTCGGTGCGATCGGCTCCCAAGAATCCTTTTCCTCGCGCCAGAAACTCCAACCCTCCTTCGTCCACGACCTTGGCACCCACATCGACATGCGAGTCTCGAATCGCCTGGATCACTCGCCCAAGAGTCAAGTTGTGGTAGCGCAATCGCTCGGGATCGAGATCGACTTGATACTGTTTGACATGGCCACCGATCGAGGCGACTTCGGCCACACCCTGTACCGATTGCAATGCGTACTTGACCACATAGTCCTGAGTCGCGCGCAGTTCGGCCAAGTCGATGGGAAATGGAGCGTGCAGTACATAGTAGAAAATCTGTCCCAGGGCGGTGGCATCCGGTGCCAAAGTCGGCGTCACACCGTCGGGCAAGCTCCCAGAAATCGATGTCAATCGCTCCGCCACGCGCGACCGGGCCCAATAGAAATCGGTTTGATCGTCAAACGTCACCTGCACAAAGCTGAACCCGAACATGCTCTTGCCGCGCACGCTGCGCGATCCGGGAACGGTTTGCAGTGCCACGGAGATCGGGTAGGTCAATTGGTTTTCGACATCTTTGGGCGATCGGCCCGGCCAATCGGTGAGCACGATCACCTGGTTCTCGCCGACGTTGGGAATCGCATCGATGGGGACTTGGCGGGCCGCGTACCATCCCCAACCGACGGCCACCACCATGGCCAGTGCCACCAATAATCGTTCGCGAATGCAGAACTCGATCAGTCGTTGAAACATGGTTTAATGCCCTTGGTGCCCATCGCGCTGGGGCGCTATCGGCGGTTGGGGTTTGGATGCGTACTGTTCAATCAACTCGCGAAGGCGTTGCAGGTACCTTTCGGGATCGGCCAACAACCGGTTCCGGCAACCTTCACAGCAGAGATAAACTGGCTGGCCTTTAACATCGACTTTGATCGGCGTACCCATCGACCCGAGCTGCATTTCAGCCACCACTCACAGGCGTTGCCGGGAAACCAGCTCTCGGTCATCGGACGACAGCGATTCTAAAGCCGCCAGAACATGTGGAGGCCACTCATCGGCGGCGGATGACTCGGCAGCTCGCGATGGATCAATCAGGGAGGGATTCCCCGCCAATTGCATCTGCGAGTCGATCAGGAAGTTGCCGCGTGTCGCCACCTGTTCCCCTTTGTGCAATCCTTCAACGATCACCACTTCGCGCCCGGAGATGGGTCCCATTTTGACTCGCCTCAAGTCGAAACGACCCGGTTCAATTTCGACATAAACGACGCTGTGATCACCCGCCATCAACACGGCGTCGCGCGGGACGACCAATACCGGGCCCAAAGGTTGGTCCGCCGCGGTCAACGGCACATCGATCGTCGCACGGGCGTAGTCTCCGACGCGAAGCATGCCTTGCTGATTGGGTATCGCGACGCGCACGGCAACCGTGCGGGTGACCGGATCAACCTGGGGGAACACAAACTCGACTTGTCCCTCGAACGTGCGGCCGGGCAACGATTGGACTTCAGCCGTGACCCCTTGGCCGACCGAAACCAATGCGGCGTCTTCGGGAAACAACCTGAGGACCAACCACACGGTTGATAGATCCGCCAGTCGATAAATGGGTTCGCCTTCTTTGATGTACTGTCCTTCGACGGCCAGTTTCTCGATAACCGTGCCGCTGATCGGCGCGACCAGATGCAGCCGACTGTTGGCCTGGCCGGCCAATTCAAGCGATTCAATTTGGTCGCTCGTCATGCCGAGCTCGATGAGACGGCGATGGGCACTGCGATAGGAGTCTCCGAGGATTGCGTCCGCGGCGTCCGCCCCGCGGCGGTCACGCTCGGACCGTCGAGCGAGCAGCAATTCGACTTGACTCTGATAGAGTCGCGGTGAATAAATCAGTGCCAGTCGGACCCCTTGGTTGACCTGCACTCCTGTGTAGTTGGCATACAGCTCTTCGACACGGCCATCGACGTAAGCCGACAAGGTTCGCAGCTTGGATTCGTCAAAGCTCAATTCGCCTACGGAGCGAATGGACCGGGTGACTTCTCGCTCGACGACCGCCGCCGTTTGGATATTCAGGATGCGGCGCGTCGCCGGATCGATGAATGCCGGGCCGGTCGCAGCTTCGACTAACTCCATGTCGCAGACGGGGCAACGACCAGGTTGGGCTGTGGGAGCCACACACATCATTGGACAGATATATCGGGCCTGGGATTGTTGATGACGGTCCACCTGGGCCTCGTCTTCGACCAGCCACCCGCCGCGCTGCATGAAACCGATGGCAAAAAAGAATGCCGACAACAGTGTCAGGCCGACGATGGGCCAGAGCGTGAAGTCCCACCACGACGACAAGACTTTTCCGGACTCCCTTCCAGGACTCGGCTGATTGCCATGTTCTAAGGGTTCGGAATGTTCAGTATTTGAATCGTTCATTTCACTCACAAGCACGCATGGGTTTCCACATAATGCAGACCGCCGAGAGTTGGAACTGGGCGCAACTTCACCAACGGGTACCACGTCGGACAACCGGTGCAGGCAGAAGAGACCCATCAAAGAAGCTGATTCGAACTTGCCGAAAAATGCTTCAGTTCCGCAAAGGCGCCAGGTCGGCGCGCACCGGTAGCGCAGTCAGCATCAATTTCGCCAGCAGCCAAGTAGCGATTGGCGGCGATGTGCGTTGGAAAGAACATGTCCAGAACGATCGAGGGGAGGTTGCCACTGGTCGTCCCGTTCGTTTGCGATCGACGACAAGAGCGCCAGGCTCAGCGAACGGGCTTTGGCCTGGTCCTCAACCGTAGAGCGCGTATTGGAGTGCGGACTGACCGGCTGTTCCGTTTTTGCACATCCGCAAGAACAGTGGATCCTCGATGCAGGCTCGGATGGTGCAGCATCCTGTTGTTTTTGGCAGCAGGTCGGCGCGACCGATGGAACCACATCGTGCGGTCCGGGCCGTAGGTCTAAAGACCGGCAACAGCCTGGCGATTGTTGGGAAGCGCAAACACATCGCACTGACCCCGACGTCGCCCTCTCCGCTGTTCCGGGGCAATCGACGGAGGCCAACCGGCAAACCGGAGCGGCCATCAACAAGACCAATATGTAACGGATGAAAACTGACATTACGAAAATCGGCCGAAAAGTCCATTCAGGCGCTTGCGAGGATGAGGCACCATCAATCTATTGTATCAGGATTTCGCAAAAAGCAAAATTCGCTGTGATCCCATCGGGATCAAACAAACCTTGGGCACCATGACCGGTGGTTTACGCTTCGCTCCAACCACCGGCTTATGGCTTCGATCCTTGTTTGGATCGTCACGACGAAAGGGCACGCCCGTTTGACCAGTCAGACTCCGAGGTAGTGGGTCAACATTAGAGACGCGAGTGTGCGTTTTCGGCAATAACGTTTGCTGGCACCCGCGCGTCGGTTGCAGTGGTTGTAGATTTCGCTAGAACAGGAGGACGCGTGTTGGGTTTTGCCACGAGTGGACCATGTTTGTAGCACTTGGAAACCTAAACACTCGTTGAGCATTTTATCGACTCTGTCCGATCGTCAGAGTCTTACCGCGCACATTTCCCCGCCAGGGAATGGTAGAATGATGCGGTGTCGAGAGAATGCGGCCTGCACACGCGAATCGCAGGAGGAGGGACAGTGAACATCGCTCAATTCTTGAAGGAACGTGGCGTGGCGTTCGACGTCGTTCGTCATCGGGAGACGTTTACAGCCGCCGACCTGGCGACGGTGATGGAAATCCCTTCATCTCAGGTCGCCAAGACCGTATTACTGAGAGCCGATCACGGTTATCGGCACTTTGTTGTGGTGATGCCCGCGGGGCACCGAATTGACTTTCCCCGATTGTCGCGGGCTTTGGGGGGGAGCCAGATTGAGTTGGCAAGCGAACAGTGTTTGGCTGAACATTGTCCGGATTGTGAACGAGGTGTGTTGCCTCCCTTTGGATCGCAGTATGGAATGCGGACCGTTGTTGATTCGGCGTTGCTGGCTGCAGAGCAGATCATATTTGAAGCAAACACACACAGCGAGGCGATTCGTATGAAGTTAGCTGACTATTTGCGGATCGAACAACCGCTGGTGATTCCCATTACCACAGACAGTTTTGTAGGACAGTCGTAATGCAGTGTATTGTCGTACCTTTGGATGGGTCGGCGGCAAGTGAACTTGCCTTGCCGATGGCAATTGACCTGGCCCAACGATCTGGGGCCGAGTTGCATGTGGTGCGAGTTCACGTTCCACAAGAACACTATTCTGGAATTGCCTTGTTATATGAACCGCTGGACGAAGGGGCGCGGCGCGACAAAATTGCCTATCTTGAGTCGCACCAGAATTCCCTGTCAGCCGGGGGTTCAGTGAGTGTGAAAACCGCGCTGTTATCGGGAAATCCGGCCATAGCGATTTCCGAATATGTACAGCGAATGGCGGCTGATTTGGTGGTTTTGACCTCGCATGGACGCGGGGGATTCAGTCGCTTTTGGCTGGGGAGCGTCGCGGACGATTTGTTGCGCCGCATGTCGGTACCTACCGTCCTGATGCGGATCCGCGACGGAACGACGACCAGCAG
>DAOLCX010000108.1:0-7180 GCA_035327685.1 Pirellulaceae bacterium
CACGGCGATTTCCCGTTGCTCTCACTATTCTAAACAGTTCACACACACTGGCCGAGGAGCGTTAGTGTAGAACATTTGTCCTCAAATATTCACCTGCGGAGAACGCCTGATTTCAAACAGGTGCGGGAACAATTGAGGACATCTGTTCCACACTGAATCGGCAATCATTCAACCATCAGCAGTTGTTGAACCTGGCCTTGTCGGTCCACTTTTCCCAAGGCTAATTCCGAGAAAACATTGACCCCCAAATAGGTGCGATTGCGAAGCCCGGACAGACTGCGGTAAATCACAAATGCCTGTTTGCCCAGTTGAAATCGTATGGCTAATGCTTGATCGCTGGGGACGCGCTGCATATTCTCGCCGACCGTCAGCCGCCGCCAGGTCAACGGGCGCGCGCAGCGCTGCGCATCCAAATCCAAGACCAGCACCGCCCATAATGCCGAGCCTCGCGTCGATTGATGCACGCATAGCTGGTTACTGGCTCCAACCAATTTGTCAGCCAGTCCATCTGATTTCCATTCGCCCATCGAAATCGGCAATATCGATGCCAACGGTCGCTCAGTCACCAAGCGCACTTCGCGCGTCTCTTCCTCCTCGCATATTTCGATTCCGTTTACTAACGGGAAGCGGCAGGTGTAATCAATTTTAGGTGCGGCAGGACTGAAGACCGCATCGGCCATGACGACAAACTGTTCGCGCCGCGCCAACACACATTGTCGCTGCCATACAACTCCTGCCTCGAGCTTCCATTCAAGTTCCAGATACTCGACATCCGTATCGGCATGAAACAGGTTCAATTCGGGCGTTGTGGTCGGAATAGCGATCGAGCGGCCACTGACTTGCAACTCCGGGACGGCATCCCCGCAGATCAATTCGCCTCGGCCAGACAAACTTATACGGTACTTCCCGCGATTGGCGTTGATCCACATCGCCGTTGCCCGAGTGCTCCAGTCGCTCCGCATAATCCCGATGCCGGTAGGCTCGCAGAAGCTCCCGGTGTCGGGCAGTTTTTTTGTTTTCGACGCGATTGGGCCGCGATGGCCGGTATCGATGGTATTCATCAGTCGCCGTTCCGGCCGCGTGGACATCATATCTTCCATCACCGCCAGGACAGCATGCGAACGACTCAAGGTACCTCCGCCCGCAAACAACCGGCCATCGGGATGCCACAATCGAACCGCATTCAGCACCAGATGCTCAATGCGGAATCGCAATTCGTCTGAAAGTCTGAATCGAAATCGTTTGGACAACAGCCAAATGCGCAGGTGGGCGGCCGCGCAAGCGGCGAAATCGGGACGGATGTCATCAGGATTCCAACCCAAGTCGCTGAGCGTGGCATCGATCGATACTTGCCAATGGTCCAGGGCCCGGGCCGCCAATGGTTTCGCGATCGGGTGCGTGCGGACCCAAGTCGCCAAGACCAAAGGAATCTCGACATCGTGAATAAGTCGCGTCGCCCAAGGCAATTGCTCGCGCGCTGGCGACGTTGATTCGAAGCTGAACAGGTCTTCCTGAAGAAACTGCTCGAATTGCAATGAATCCTCATCCGACCAGTGACGGGCAATCTTGGGCAGCCGATAGGTTGTTCCCAGCATAATCATCGCATCCTGAACGCCAGCCGCCACATCGCAAGCTTCATTTTCCAGGGAGCGATCACGTTCTTTGACATCTGATTGCCCAGCACGTGTGGTGGGAACGCCGAACAGCAAGCGTCCAGCACCCCATTGCTGTGGACGAGCATGCGCAGCCGATTTGGTTATTTCGCGCAGTAACGTGGCGACTGTCTGGCCATCACAATGATCGGGGAGTCCCCACAAGACCCAAGTCGGCCAGCGGCATCGAAACAGCTTGCGAAAAGACTTTGATTCTGCGTCAACAAGTCGCCCGGCCACACCACTGCAATCCCATTTCTCAGAATTTGACAGAGCGGTGTCAGCTGATTCAATCGCTGAAGTTACCTCGACAGGTTCCGCCGCCAAGGATGCCTTGCGCCGGCGTTTCTTTTTGACGGTCTTGGCCGCCGGATTATGTGTCACAGTGTTCCGAGTCAAAGTCGCACCTGTTGTTCATTTGAATTCAATTTTGAGGATGGCAGTATAACATCTCGTCACCGCTCGCGACATTGTAGAACAATTGTCCTCATTTGTTCTTCCTTCGAAATGGCAACTCCAACCAGGGCCAGAACCATTGAAAACAAATTTTTTACTATCACTTATTTTCACCGGATGCCGTGAACGGTTACAATCCGTTTTCAACAACATCTTTGATTTTCCTGCCCAGCGTGGTAAAGTACCCGCATGATTACGGTGCCGAAAAGACAACCATTATCCATTGCCGAATTCCTTGCGAGAGTGCGAATTGAGTCAGGCGGAAGTATGCAATCACGTGACATTCCCAGTCCCCGCCACCAGCGACGTTTTCTGATACGGACTGCCAAGTAATGGAAACTGAGCATCAGTCAACGGCGCCGCCGAAACGAGAAGTTCGGTTTGAGTATTCGCCGCTATTTCCCGAAATCCTGCAGCATTGCCGCGCGACATTGTTGGTTTCGACCTACCAGGCAGGCAAGTTGGGGGTGATCGGATCGCGCGGCGGCAAACTCGAATTGTCCTTTGTCAATTTTCCGCAAGCCATGGGGATGGCGGTCGGCCCACAAGGGATTGCCATTGGGACTCGCGGACAAATCTGGTTTATGGCTGCGATGCCGGAGTTGGGTCCACAATTGCCCCCGGCAGGCCAATTTGATGGATGTTTCATTGCGCGGCGCGGTCATGTGACGGGCAACATCCAAGTCCACGAAATGGCCTGGTCAGAGGGCGAATTGTGGATCGTCAATACCCTGTTTTCTTGTGTGAGTACACTGCATGCTGATTTCAGTTTTCTACCGCGCTGGCAACCGAACTTTATCACTCAATTAGCTGCCGAGGATCGTTGCCATTTGAACGGCATGGCTTTGCGCGATGGTCGCCCGCGCTACGTGTCAGCCATGTCGGAGACCAATACGCCGGCGGGTTGGCGTCCTACGAAAGCTTCCAGCGGCGTCGTCATCGATATGTCGAATCATGAAGTCATCGCGCGCGGATTGGCGATGCCCCATTCGCCTCGCTGGTACTCCGACAAACTGTGGGTACTGGATTCTGGTCGCGGACGGCTGTCGGTTTCCAACGGACGTTCGGAGGTAATGACTGAAGTCGTTACGTTGCCCGGCTACACACGCGGACTGGCGTTTCATGGCCAGTTTGCGTTTGTAGGCTTGTCTCGGATTCGGGAAACGGCCGTGTTTGGTGGATTGCCAATCCAGGATCAATTCGATGAACTCAAATGCGGTGTGGCCATCGTCGATTTGATGACTGGAAAGAACGTGGCTGCGTTTCAGTTTCATTCGGGCGTCGAGGAGATTTTTGACATTCAAGTAATTCCTGGGGTTTTGAATCCGTCGGTCGTCGGTCCCGATCCCAGTGAAGACGACGCTCAACCCGTCTGGGTCGTCCCACCACCAGACCGCGTGGAGGCGATTCTGTCCACGTCAAGGGCGTCGGTCTTCGCCACGGCCAGTCAGCCTGTACCCAGTTCGCCTGGCACACAGGTGTTGCGCGACGATCCCCATGCATTGATGAAAAAAGGTCTGAAATTTCACGAAGTGGGCAGATTGAGAGAAGCTGTGGCGGCCTTCAGGACGGCATTGGAAATCGCCCCCGACTATGCCGACGTGTATATCAATCTGGGCAATGTCTTGCAAGATATGCATCAGCGCGATGACGCCATTGCTTGCTATCGAAAAGCGATTGAGTTGCAACCCAATTCGGTGAACGCCTATCGCAATCTGGGTTATGTCCTTAAGGAGCGTGGTGAACTGGATGAAGGCTTGGCCCTGTTGCAGCGAGCCCAGGACATTGAACACAGCGATGTAATTCGCTATGTGATGGCGACCACCTTGCCCCCGGTTTACGCGTCGTATGATGATCTGTTGTCTCGACGAAGAATCTTGGAACAGAATGTCGCTGAACTGGTGACCGCAGGTTCTCAATTGGACATTTCTCAGCACGCGGCCCCGACGATGTTTTATGCGGCCTACCAGGGCTTTAACGATCGCGATTTGCAGGAGCAGTTAGCCAGCCTGTTGCGGCCGCCCCCGATTGCACCCCGCGAAACATTGCGGCTCAAAGGTAGCCGCATCAAAATCGGCTTGATCTCGCGCCACTTTCGCAACCACACGATTGGTCGCTTGAACATCGGCACCGTCAAGCACTTGCCGCGCGATCGTTTTGAAGTGTTTGTGATTTCAGTCGGACACCACGACGACTTGTTCGCTCAGCGTTTCCGACAAGCGGCCGATCATTATCTGGCGTTGCCCACGAACTTGTCGGCAGTCCGCGAACAAGTAGCCGCATTAAACCTGGATGTGCTGTTATTCGTTGACGTGGGGATGGACACGTTGACGTACAGTTTGTGCATGTCTCGCCTGGCTCCGCTGCAGTGTGCTACGTGGGGCCATCCTGTCTCGACTGGTAGCCCCGCGATGGACTGCTTTATCTCCAGTCGAACTTTGGAGACGGCTGAAGCGCAAGACCACTACACTGAGCGATTGTTGCTGCTGGACCGACTCAACGTGTGTTATGAACGTCCGGCCCTTCCGGAACCGAAAACACCCGAATTTTTTGGTCTGCAGCCCGGTCGCCATATTTACTTGTGTTTTCAAAGCCTGTTCAAAATCCATCCCCATTTCGACGGCATTTTGCGGGGCATTCTGGAGCGCGATCCGCTCGGTGACATTGTCATGATGCAGGGTCAACAGCCGGAATGGACCGCCTTGTTGCAGCGGCGGTTCCAGCACACCTTGGGTGACGTCGCCCATCGAGTCAAATTCCTGGAAGCGGTCCCGCATCCCGATTTCATGAGCCTCAACGCCCTGGCGCACGTCTCTTTGGACCCCATCCATTTTGGCGGTGGCAATACGACTTATGAAGCCCTGGCCATTGGCCTGCCGGTCATCACCTGGCCGTCGGAGTTCTTGCGCTGCCGGATCGCAAACGCCATGTATCAGCAAATGGGTTACGATCGCTGCGTTGTGAATTCCGCGGACGCTTACATCGAGTTGGCCGTGCAATTGGGGACGGATCGCACATTTCGCGACCAGGTAAGTCGCGAGATACTGTCGGCTTGCAATGTGCTCTACGACGACCAGGCCATCATCCATCAATTGGCCACGCAGATCGAGCAGCAAGTGTCGGATTCATGATGGCGTTCTGCGATTCCCGCGCAATCCTGCTGAGTGCATCATAGACATCATCGTTCGCCGCCGATTGTTCCACCCCAATGTGGGGCAATTGGACTTACGGGTGCAATGGTGGGAAAGCCTCGCCCATCGGCGAGCAGCGGAGTGTGGAATGCCCTTCGCGGTTGTATTGCTTTGGGCTCAATCATCGAATCCTTGGCAGCCCCCGCTGGCGCATTGAGGCCGCCCGCACCCGCTCCATTCGGATGGCGGTGTGGCCAGGGGCAACGAGTTGCGAGCTGAAACAGGTACGGCGGGGACGCTCAGTTGTTTCTCCACGCGTTCCGCCGAACAATTCGGGCAACGCGCCGATTCACCATGACGCACCAGAAGTTCAAAGTGCGTTCCGCATTGTTGACAACAATATTCGTACAAAGGCATGCTTCAAATCCCATCAAGCATTCTGTGAAAACCACCGTACGTCAGGCTTTTCAGCCTGACCACGACCCTTCTCCGAGTTGTTTCGTCGATTGTTTCACTCCAATTCGATGCGCTCATCCCACGCGGCACACTTCCGCTTCAATGAGCGCCTTCAAGTCTTCATCGAGGACTTCTTTTTTGAGATCGGCCATTTCCTTAAAACGGACAAATAGCGATTGCAGTTGTTCGGCGGAAAGCGAATAGCCTAATGTGCGGCACCGTTCGCTCAACGCGGCGCGGCCACTGTGTTTGCCCAGGACCAGATCGGTTTTGGCCCAGCCGACATCTTCGGGCCGCATGATCTCATACGTGCGAGGTTCCTTGAGCATCCCGTCCTGGTGAATGCCAGCTTCATGGGCGAACGCATTCCGACCGACAATCGCTTTGTTCCTTTGCACGTGCAGGCCAGTAATTTTCGAAACCAGGTGGCTGGTGGGTACCAGACGTTCGCTGACGATCCGCGTGTCGCACCGGAAATAGTCCGACCGGGTGCGCAGGGCCATCACTATTTCTTCAAGCGAGCAATTGCCGGCCCGTTCGCCGATGCCGTTGATCGTGCATTCGACTTGCCCGGCTCCGTTTTCGATGGCGGCCAGACTGTTGGCGACGGCCAGGCCCAGATCATTGTGGCAGTGAATACTGATCGTGGCCTGATCGACATTGGGCACGCGGTTGACCAGCGATTTGATCACATGGCCAATTTGGGCCGGCACCGCATAGCCGACCGTATCGGGGATATTGACCGTGTTAGCCCCCGCGTCGATAACCGCTTCCACCACTCGGCACAAGAAGTCCAACTCGGTTCGCGCCGCGTCTTCTGGAGAAAACTCGACATTGTCGCAATAGGCTTTGGCACGCTGCACGCCAGCCACAGCCCGGCTCACAATTTCGTCGGGGGTCATCTTGAGTTTGAATTCTCGGTGGATGGCACTGGTGGCCAGGAATACATGGATGCGCGGATTTTGGGCCAATTTCAGCGCTTCCCAGGCCCGATCGATATCAGCGTCGGCACAGCGGGCCAAACCGCAAATTTCGGGGCCGCGGAACGTGGTGGCCACCGCGCGCACGGCTTCAAAGTCATCTGGGGAGGCGATGGGAAACCCGGCCTCGATGACATCCACGCCCAACTGCACCAAGGCTTCGGCCACTTGCAGCTTCTCGTCGTGATTCATGCTGGCGCCCGGCGACTGCTCGCCATCGCGCAAGGTTGTATCGAAGATTTTGATCAAACGGCTGGACGACATGATCGACTCTCACAATTCTGACACCTGGTCATTTTGCGCACTTACTTCTCGACCGCTATTTTTCGCGGCGACGAACTGTTCGCTGTTTCCATTCTACACCAGCACGACTTGGAATGCCAAAGCCGCTTGCTCGGAGAAGGACGTGGGGTTCGCGAGGGACTCCCGCGAAGGTTCGGCGAACATCGCGCAGGTTTGTTTCAATTCCAACGGTGATTTAGGTTTGCAATGGCAACTGCAATTG
>DAOLCX010000109.1:0-7155 GCA_035327685.1 Pirellulaceae bacterium
GGCCGCTTACTTACTTTACCCGGTTGTGCAAGGATTGGCACACTGGCGCGCTACGTCATCGCAAGGATCGTGAGTAGGTGGCGCGTCTTATTAACGAACCGCTCGTTGACAGCCTTTCCGACCACTGCAACTGAAGATGGATTGCCAAGCGGGATCCATCGCATGACCCAGACTTCTGCTTGAGGAAACTGCCGGTGTTGCCGGGTAACGACATTGACGTCAAAGATCGTGTCAAACAGGCCACGGATATCGTGCAATTGATTGGCAGTTATCTGCAACTGCGCCGACAGGGTGCGATGTTCGTTGCCAGTTGTCCCTGGCACGATGACCGTCGTCCCAGTTTGCAGGTCCATCCACAAAAGCAAATCTGGAAATGTTGGGTGTGCGGTATCGGAGGGGACGTATTTAATTTTGTGATGCGGCGCGAAGGCGTTGAGTTTCGCGAGGCATTGACGATTCTGGCCGATCGATTGGGGATCGCATTGCAGGCTGGCGGTTCTAAGGCCAGACCGGGGAGTCCGGAAGACAAACAGGCGCTTTACAAAGCCATGGCCTGGGCGGCGAAGCAATATCGCTGGGCACTGGACCGCGGCGATGGCGCTTCGTTGGCGCGTCAATATCTGGCCGATCGGAAAATTGCATCGGAGATTGCGGATCGGTTTCAGATTGGTTTTGCGCCGCTCGAATGGTCATGGCTGGTGGACCGTGCCAGGTCGACCGAGTTTAGCCCCGAAGTGTTGGAAGCCTGCGGATTGATCGTCCGTCGAGAAAATGGCGGTTGGACGGAGCGGTTTCGCGGGCGGTTGCTCTTCCCGATTCACGATACGATGGGGCGCGTGATCGCCTTTGGTGGCCGAATAGTTCCGGGCGTGTTTCCTGCCGGACAAGAACCGCAGGGGAAGTACATTAATTCTCCTGAGTCGAGATTGTTTTCCAAAAGTGAAACGTTGTATGGCCTGCATCTGGCGGCCGATGCTGCCGGGCGATCGAGACATTTGACAGTCGTCGAAGGCTACACCGATGTGATTGGAGCGTATCAAGCCGGCTTGCGCGATGTGGTCGCGGTGTTGGGGACGGCGATCAATCAGCGGCACATTCGGTTGCTACGCCGCTATGCAGATTGTGTGACGTTGGTTTTGGACGGCGACGCGGCTGGCCAAAAAAGAACCAGTGAAGTACTGGACTTGTTCGTCGCCGAAACGGTCGATTTGCGGATCATGAGTCTGCCGCAAGGGCAAGATCCGTTTGATTTTTTTCAAACGCGCGGCGCGGACGAATTTCTCCATTTGGTGTCAGCAGCGCCGGATGCGCTCGAGCATCGTTTGCAAAGCGAGCTATCCGGGTTGGATGTTCTCCGCGACACGCATCGCGCCAACCAGGCTTTGGAGCGAGTGTTGGTGACTCTGGCACAGGTGCCGACGTCATTGAGTGCGACGACAGCCGCCGCGCGATTGCGGTTCGATCAAATGTTGGTCCGCCTGGCGAGGCGTTTCCAGTTGGACCGCGATACCTTGCACAACCGGCTGCAAGAGATTCGTCGACAGCGGGCTAGTATTGCTGTGGTTGAAACAGCCGGCGTGGACGAATCCGGCTCGGCCTATAGTGGTGTTGCATTTCCCGCGCACGAGGCGGAATTGTTGCAGCTCGGTTTGTTGGATGCATTGCATTTGGACTTAATCATCGAACAGATCGCGCCTGCCGAGTTTTCCTGCTCGCCGCTGCAGCAGATTTACCAGTCGATTTGCGACGGATTCGTCAATCAACAGGACGTCTCGTTCGAGGGGTTGATGCTGTTGCTGGAGGATACCGAACTCAAACGGATTTTGGTGTGGCTTTATGACGAAGCCGAGAAAAAGCAACAGGCTGCAGGTTGGGACACGCGAGCCCAATTGGACAGTGTGTTGGCCATATTCCGCGATCGGCGGGAGCAAGCGGACAAGCGGCAAATTGTCATGAGCTTGGAGGACGGGACTTTGGATCAAGAACAGGAGGTGCTGGCCCTGGCAGAACTGCTGGATGCGGCGCGACGGCGAACGGGCGTTTAGTTGCTCACGGACGAGCAGCTCCCGATCGATTTGCGGAGCGCGACTTTGAACTTGGTTGCGGCAAGGAGGCCGCAGGAGGAGTTGACCCACATGGACGTGTACGATGCGGAATTGTCTCAATTAGTCGAAAAAGGAAAGCGACAAGGTTATCTCACTTATCGGGAAGTCACGGAGTTTGTTCCGGATCAAGCCTCATCGCCCGAAAAGATGGACGAGTTGCTGGCGGCCATCGAGCGCTGCGGCATCGAATTACTCGAGAAGGCTCCGGCAGTTAATTTTGGGCCTTCCTTGGCCGAGTTGGCGGCAGTCGAAAGTGAGCTGGAGGACTTCAGGCTAACTACATCTCGCCCGGCGCGACCGGGGGATGATCCGATCCGGGCCTATCTGGCGCAAATGGCGGAAATCCCGCTCCTCAGCCGGGACGAAGAAATCGAATTGGCCAAGCGAATCGAGATCGCCCGCAAACGTTTTCGCCGAGCCGTGTTGACCAATCGTTACGCTTTAGCTGCCACTTTGGAAACGTTGAAGCGAGTCCATCGCGGCGAGTTGCCTTTCGATCGTACGATCAAAGTCTCTTTAACAGAGCAATTAACCAAGGACCAGGTCCTGGCGCGGATGCCGAGCAACTTCCGCACCATGGACCATTTGTTGGAGGCCAATCACCAGGATTTTAAGAAGCTCATTAGTCGCCAGACTTCTGCGGCGGAAAAAGCCGAAGCGCGGAGTCGGTTCGTTCGCAGGCGCGCCAAGTTGGTTGTCCTGGTTGAGGAATTGAGCCTGCGGTCGCGAAGGGTATTCCCCTTGATTGCTCAGATGACACGATTGGCCGAACGGATGTGCGCACTCAAATCGGAACTGAGCAGCCTGCCCGATTCGCCGTTATATGCGTCGCGACGACAGGTGTTAAAGCGCGAGCTTTACGATCTGATGTGTTTGTGCCAGGAAAGCCCCGAAGGGTTATCGCGGAGAGCGGCTGCTTGCCACAAATACCATGAGGAGTTTGAGGCTGCCAAGCGACAGTTGTCGAGTTGCAACTTGCGACTGGTCGTGTCTATCGCCAAAAAATACCGCAATCGCGGCCTGAGTTTTCTGGACTTGATCCAAGAAGGAAACACGGGGTTGATGCGGGCAGTGGACAAGTACGAATACCGCCGCGGGTTTAAGTTTTCCACTTATGCTACCTGGTGGATTCGCCAGGCGATCACTCGGGCCATTGCCGATCAAGCTCGGACAATCCGAATGCCTGTTCACATGATCGACATCTTGACCAAGTTGCGATATGTGCAGCGGCAACTGATTCAAGAGCAACATGGCGAACCGACGTTTGAAGAAATCGCCCATCGCGCCAATATGCCGGTCGAAGAAGTGCGACGCGTGATGGATATTGGCCGACATCCCGTCAGCCTGGATCGGCCGATGGGTGAAGAAAACGATTGCAGCTTCGGAGAATTCATCGAAGACCGCACTTACGATAACCCCAGTCGATTGGCCAATAACGGATTTCTGCGCGAAAAAATCGATGACCTATTGAAAACGCTGACCTACCGTGAGCGGGAGATCATTCGTTTGCGGTATGGTCTGGGCGATGGCTATAGCTACACGTTAGAGGAAGTGGGCCGCATTTTTCGGGTCACTCGCGAGCGCGTACGTCAAATCGAAGCCAAAGCGGTGCGCAAGCTGCAACACCCCGTGCGAATCGAAAAACTGGCCGGGTTTTTGCAGGGTTCATCGAACTGACCGGGGCTTACGAAAGAGATGAGTCCACGGGGGCGGGAGGTTTTTTCCGGTCATGGGCAAACTGTGCTTGAACCCGTTTGTCTGCGTGACATGAAAAAGACCTTGCCCCCCGGGGAAGACCTTAGTTGGAGAAAGCCCACGTTATCAGCGGAATTGATGATGACTGGAGAATGCGACTTGATGTAAAACTGGATGGACTAGACCGATCGTCGGGAATGGGCATTAAAAACGGCTGGAAATCGGTCCTGAGAAAAGGCGATAACTTTAACAGACGCCAAAACGCCGCAACCTGCCGCTAGCACGATTTGAGCCAGCGGTTTGACATCAGTTCTCAGTAAGGGAGTAGAGAATGTATTGTACCAAGTCTGGTTGGCGAGTAGGAATGCTCGCGACCATGGCAGCGGCGGTTTGCCTGCAGAATCTAGCATGGTCACAAGGGGTAACTGACCAGGGCTCAAAACAAGTTGTTGAACCCGTCTTCCGTGTTTCGAAGTTGGTGCCTCCCGTTCAATCAACGGATGGCCCACAAGCTTCTGTAGCTGTGGCTGAACCCGCCCCTACGACTGTCACGCCATCAGAAACAGTCCCGACGGGACCTACCGCTCCTGCTCCCCATCCGCTCGATCCGGCGCTGGATATCGCATACCGCGCTCTGGAAAACATGCGGACCAACATACGCGACTATACGGCCACGTTGGTGAAGCGCGAACGTGTGGACAACATGTTGGGTGATGCCTACTTTATGGACATCAAAGTTCGCAACGAGCGCGTCACTAATGCAGGTGTGGTCCCTTTCAGCATTTACATGGCGTTCAAAAAACCGCGCGGTGTCGATGGCCGCGAAGTGATTTACGTGAAGGGGCGAAACGACGGCAAATTGATCGCCCACGAAGGTGGTATTGGTTCCATGGTGACTGTCCGACTCGATCCGACCAGTGCCTTGGCCATGCGCGGCAATCGCTATCCGATTTACGAAGCTGGTCTGGAAAACTTGATCGTGAAGCTGATTGAAAAAGCCGAACGAGATAAGGAAGCCGGTGATTGCGAAGTGGAATATCGCCAAGGGGCCAAGATCAATGGACGGACTTGCACTTTGATCCAAGTGAAACACGCGGTGAAGCGCGCCCCCTATGATTTCCATATCGCCCAGGTTTTCGTGGATGACGAGTTGCAAATTCCGGTCCGCTATTGTGCCTTCGAGTGGCCGAAGACTCCCGGTGGCGAGCCGGTGTTAGTCGAGGAATACAGTTACATCAATGTAAAACTCAATGTCGGACTGAAGGACCTGGACTTCGATCCCAAGAATCCAGCTTACAAGTACCGATAAGTGGTGCGTTTGGTCAGCGGGTTATGCCGCCGATCAGATTTGGTTCAAACACGAGCCCGCGGCAGTGACCAGCCGCGGGCTTGTTCATGGTTGGTCCTGAGGTTCCCGGCTTGTCAACCAGGGCCTTTCGATGGCAGAATCTCATGCGGTGCATGAGGAGACCCAACCCTGTTGTATATTGAACTTAAGCGGACATCGGTCGCGCTTCGCGGCCGCGACCGCGCCACATTTCTGCACAACTTCTGTACGCAGGACGCAAAACGTGCGTCCGCCGATGAGCCACACGAAGCATTTGTCCTCGACCAACGCGGCAAGTTGCTGGGCCATATCGTGTTTTTGGTCGGACCTGACTTCATTGAGGTCAACACAGTCGATGACCAGGCCAGTGCTTTAATCGGCCATTGGGACCGATATTTGATTCGAGAAGATGTTCAATTCAGTGATCAGTCAAATCAGCGTCGGCATTGGTTTGCGTTTGATCCGGATGGCGATCCGCCGCGCCGCGATGTAGGAAGTCTGCAAACCCATGGACCGCGACTGCGGTGGACTTTTGAGAACGGCCAATACGGTTGGGAAGCCGAGGCGGACTTTGCGGGACCTGGAGTGATGATCAGCGCTCCCCAAGAGTGGGCTCCCGAGATGGTGGGGCAGTTTCAGAGTCGGGGTTGGCAGGCGGCCGATTGGCAACAGTTGACTGCTCATCGGATAGCCTACCGCACACCGTGGTTTGGTGTTGATTCCTCCCATGACAATTTGCCGCAAGAATTGCGACGGAATAACGTGGCTGTTTCGTTTCAGAAAGGGTGCTATTTGGGGCAGGAAACCGTGGCGCGGCTGGATGCGCTGGGGCAAGTCAACTGGCTCTTGGCGAGGCTTCGATTGAGCGGTGAACACCCGTCGCCACCAGGCGCCCCGATCTCAAGCAGCACTGGCCAGCAAGTTGGCCGGTTAACGTCGGTCGCCTGGTCGGATAAGCTACAGGGATACATCGCTTTAGGAATGTTGCGGCGCACGGTGGTAAATCCCGGAACGATGGTGGTGTGCTTGGATGCTCCTGCGATTGTCGAGGACGATTCGTTTCCGTCGCTACCCGATGCGCGCGGTTAGATGAAAGGTAACCGTTCACGACATGGTAGAACAAAGATTCTCAATTGTTCGAGACCTTGGCTGAGCTTACCATTGCCCACGGATGAACAATTGAAGACAATGGGTTCTACAATCAGGCATTTCCGCCAGAGTCCGTGAACGGTTACGAAATGTGGGACAGCAGTCGGGGATGTGTGGCTGCCAAAAATACTGCGGTCGAAAAACAAAAGGAGAATTTTACTGTGAGTCTCAAATCAAAAGTCGAGGAAGCCACTCGAGATATCGATTTTGCCATTAACAATTTCCAAATCCGATTAGAAACAAGTCTAGGCAACGTGGTATTGGACTTGTTGCCGGATGTGGCACCCAACCATTGCCGGAATATGATTGGACTGACGCGGATCGGATTTTATGACGGATTGACTTTCCATCGCGTTATCAAAGGGTTTATGATTCAAGGAGGCTGTCCGACCGGCAATGGCACAGGAAACCCGGGCTATCAAATCAGCGCCGAATTCAATGAGACTCCGCACGTGGCCGGCGTATTATCCATGGCTCGATCATCAAATCCAAACTCAGCCGGGAGTCAGTTTTTTATTTGCCTGGGAGCGCACGAACACTTGGATCGGAACTACACGGCATTTGGTCGCACGGCGGACGAGGCCAGTCTGGACGTGGTTCGGCAGATTGGAGGCGTCGAAACGGGGGCCAACGATAAACCGGTGCGGGAGGTGAAAATCGAGCGTGCTGTCGTGACCGTTGTATAGGCAATAAAGCTGGCAAATGCGGCAGGATCGGCGAACCTTGCGCAATCATTCGCCAGAAAGATTCCATAGCGGTCCAACGCCGAACTACAATACGTGAGTGGTCATTTCGGAACGCTCCAGAACCAGGCTTGGCCGTCAATACCGTGAACGGTTACGAAGTGCCGAAGCGGAGAGTTGTTTTCACGCATTCCTT